>CALMDF010000543.1 GCA_937864895.1 uncultured Holophagales bacterium
GCCAGATCGGCCACCCGCAG
This sequence comes from uncultured Holophagales bacterium, assembly GCA_937864895.1. Taxonomy (GTDB): domain Bacteria; phylum Acidobacteriota; class Thermoanaerobaculia; order UBA5066; family UBA5066; genus UBA5066. The sequence goes on from CALMDF010000543.1 coordinate 21, forward strand.
GGGGCCTCCGGCGCGGCTGGCCTCGCCGCGACGCCCCTCGCGCTGAACGCCGGCTTCCCCCCGCCGACGGTCAACCTCGCCGACCCGGACCCCGAGTGCGACCTCGACTACGTCCCCCGGTCGGCGCGCCCGGCCGAGGTCGGGGTCGCCCTCGTGAACGGGATCGCCTTCGGCTCCAAGAACACGGCGCTCGTCGTGAAGACGGGGCGGGCGCTCGGGGCCTGACGGGCCGTGGGCCTCCTCGTCCCGCCCCGCGCGCCGTCGGACGAGCTGCTCGACGGGAACCTGGCCCCGGAAGAGGCCGAGGAGAGCCTCGCCGACATCGAGTGGATCCACCGCGCCCTCGGCGGCCGCCGGATCGTCAGGCGCCACCTCGTCCCCCTCCTCCTCGCCGTTCCGTCGGCACGGCCCGTCCTCCTCGACCTCGGGGCGGGGAGCGGCCACGTGGGACGCTCTCTGGCGGGCGAGCTCGCCCGGAGAGGGCGCGAGCTGGTCACGATCGACCTCGACCGCCAGCTCCTCCACGCGCGCCTCTCGGCGAAAGGAAGGAGCCTGGCCGCCGACGCCCTCCGGCTCCCGCTCCCGGACCGCTCCGTCGACGTCGTCTCCTCGACCCTCTTCCTCCACCACTTCGACGACGCCTCGGTCGCCGCGCTCCTCCGCGAGTCGTCGCGCGTGGCCCGCTTCGCCGTCACCGCGCTCGACCTGACGAGGCACCGGGTCCCCCTCGCCGTGAACGCGCTCCTGGCGCGGTTCGCCTACCGCAGCCCCGTCACGCGCTCCGACGGGCGCGCGTCCGTCCTCCAGGCGTGGACGATCCCGGAGCTCCGCGCCATCGCCGCACGCGCCCTCCCCGGCGCTCTCGTCAGGCCCGCGGGGCCGTTCGTCCAGGGCCTGCTCTGGAAGAGGCCGTGAGCGGCGCGCCGCTCGACGCCGTCGTCGTCGGCGCGAGCCTCGCGGGGAGCGCGGCCGCGCTCGCCCTCGCGAGGTCCGGGGCGCGCGTCGCCCTCGTCGACCGGGCCTCCTTCCCCCGGGCGAAGACCTGCGGCGAGCTCCTCTCCCCCGACGGGGTCGCCGCCCTCGCGCGGCTCGGCCTCGGCGAGGAGGTGCGCGCCGCCGGGGCCGCCACGATCCGGCGTTTCGCCCTCGTCCGTCCCGACGGGAGGCGCGTTCGCGGGCGACTCCCCGCTCCGGCGCTCTCCCTGAGCCGCGAGCGGCTGGACCTCCTCGTCCTTCACGGCGCGCGGAGGGCCGGGGCCGCCGCCTGGCTCGGCGAGCCGGCGACGTCCGTCGAGGGGGACCTCGGGAGCGGATTCCGGGTGAGGACGCCGGGGCGGACGCTCGAGGCCAGGGTCGTCCTCGGCGCCTGGGGCCGCTACTCGCCGCTCGACGGGCGCCTCGGGCGGCCGTTCTTCGGCGCGAAGGCGACGCTCTTCGGGTTCAAGAAGTTCCTCGCCGGCGAGGCGGGTCGACGCTTCGACGACCAGGTCGTCCTCCACGTCTTTGCGGGCGGCTACCTCGGGCTCTCCCTCGTCGAGGAGGGGCGGGTCAGCATGGGCGCCCTCGCGACGCCCGGGGTGGCCCAGGAGGCCCACCACGACTTCGACCGGCTCCTCGGGCGTCTCCGGCGGGAGAGCCCGGCCCTGGCGGCGGACCTCGACGGGCTCGAGCCGGAGCCAGGCCCCGCCCTCGTCAGCGAGCCCGTCCACCTCGGCTCCCGGGGGGCCTCGTGGGGCGAGCTCCTCCTCGCCGGGGACGCCGCCGGGGTCGTCGACCCCTGGACGGGCTCCGGCATGTCGCTCGCCCTCCGGGCGGGCGAGGCCGCGGGCGAGCTCCTCGCGGAGCACGCGGAGGGGCGGGTCGCCACGGCGTCCCTCGTCCGCGAGTGGGACCGCCGGTGGCGAAAGGTCACCGGCAGCGTCTACTTCTTCTCTCGGATGTTCCGGCCCGTCTTCCTCGGCGGCGCCGCCACGAGCCTCGTCGGCCCGTTGACGGCGCCCCTGGCGGGCCTCGCGGCCCGTCTCACGCGCGGCCCGGCCTGAGCCGGCGCCCTACTTCCTCTTCGCCGCCTTCTTCGCGGGCGCCTTCTTCGCCGGCTTCGCGACGGCCTTCGTCTTCGCCGGGGCCTTCTTCACCGGAGTGGCCGCGGCCGGCTTCCTCGCGGGCGCCTTCTTCGCCGCCTTCTTCCCGCCCTTCCGCCCGGGGGGGAAGAGCCCCGTCCGGATCGTCTCGATCTGCTCGAGGTGGACCCGGTCGTGACCGGCGTAGTGGGTGACGATCGTCCAGATCGACTCCTCGCCCCGCTCCGAGTGGACCCCCACCCTGTCGAGTGCGGCGTCGGGGAGGCGGACGAGGAGGCCGAGGTTCACGGCCCGCGCCATCTCGAAGTCGGCGAGGAGCTCCTCGGTCGTCGCGTTCTCGACGCCGAGCCTCTCGACGAAGAGGTCCTGGTCGTAGCCCGGGATCGCGGGCCGGTCGTGCGCGGCGATGAAGCGATACCTCGAGCCGAGGATGACCTCGCCGTCGGCCAGGTGCGCCACGATCTGCCGGATCGACCACTTCCCCGGGGCCGGGCTCTTCGCGAGCTGCTTCTCGGTGAGGCCCTTCACGAGCCTGCGGAGCCTCTGCGGCGCTTCGAACATCGCCTTGAGCGGGTCGTCGGCGCCCAGCGCCTGGCGGTATCTCTCGGGGATCACGGGTCCGGCCATCTTCGGGTCCTCCATCGGGCCGGCATCCTATCGGAGAGAGACGCGCCGCGCAGCCGGCCACCCGTCTAGAATGCTGTTCCCGTGAGAGCTGATCGACGCCTCGTCGAAAACCTGGACGACCTCCTCGCGCGCGCCTTTGCCGAGGACGGAGAGGACATCACCACCCTCGCCGTGTTCGGACCCTCGGCCCGCGTCGCGGGCGACATGGTCTGCCGCGAGCCCGCCGTCGCCGCCGGTGTCGCGTTCCTGCCGCGCGTCTTCGCGTTCATGCACCCCCCGTCCCGCGTGGAGGTCCTCGTGGAGGACGGCACCGCCGTCGCCGCCGGGACCGTCCTGGCGCGCGTGGAAGGCCCCGCCATCTCGGTCCTCGCGGCCGAGCGGACGGCGCTGAACCTCGTCCAGAGGCTCACCGGCGTGGCGACGGCGACCCGGGCCTACGTCGACGCCCTCGCGGGGACCTCGACCCGCCTCCTCGACACGCGCAAGACGACGCCGGGGCTGCGCGCCCTGGAGAAGTACGCCGTCCGGTGCGGCGGCGGCACGAACCACCGCATGGGGCTCTCCGACGCGTTCCTCGTGAAGGACAACCACGCGGACGGCTGCGGGAGCCTCTGGGACGCCACCCGGAGGGCGGCCGACTTCCGCGCGATCAACCGCCGCCTGAAGCGCTGCCTCCTCGAGGCCGAGGCCCGGACGCGCGACGAGGTCCACCAGGCGCTCGAGGCGGGCGCGGAGCGGATCCTCCTCGACAACATGACGATCGCCGACATGAAGAAGGCCGTCGCCGACGTGAAGCTCTGGAACGAGGCGACCGGCGCGGCCGTCACGACGGAGGCCTCGGGCGGGATGGACGTCGCCAAGGCTCGCAGGTCCGCCCTCGCCGGCGTCGACTTCGTCTCGGTCGGGGCGATCACTCACTCGGCCCGGGCCGTGGACGTCGCGCTCGACGTGAGGGTCGCCGCGGCCCGACGGAGCCGGAAGTGAGCCGGGGCGCCGGGCGGATCCGCGTCCCGGCGCTCGTCATCGGGACCGGCATCGCGGGCCTCACGACGGCGCTCGCCCTCGCCAAGCGCGGGGTCCGCGTCCTCCTCCTGACGAAGGCCGACGACCCGGGCGACTGCAACACCGCGTACGCCCAGGGCGGGATCATCTACTTCGGCAGGAAGGACTCGGCCTCCTCCCTCGTGAAGGACATCCTCGCCGCCGGCGCCGGCCTCTGCAACGTCGAGGCGGTCCGCTTCCTCGCGCAGGAAGGACCCGCCGTCGTCGAGGAGATCCTCATCGGGGACGCGGGCGTCCCCTTCTCGAGGACCCGCGCGGGGGACCTCGACTTCACGCGCGAGGGGGCCCACTCGGTCGCCCGGATCGTCCACTCGGCGGACGCGACGGGCAGGGCGATCGAAGCCGCCCTCCTCGCCCGCGTACGGACCGAGAAGAACGTGAAGATCTGGACCGGCGCCACGGCGGTCGACCTCATCACGGCGCGGCACCACTCGACGGACGTGCAGCAGCGCTACGCCCTCCAGGACCCGTGCCTCGGCGCGTACGTCCTCGACGGGGAGGGGTCCGTCCACACCGTCCTCGCCGACTTCACCGTCCTCGCCACGGGCGGCGTCGGCCGGCTCTTCCTCCACACGACGAACACGCGGCACGCCATCGGCGACGGCCTCACGATGGCCGCGCGCGCCGGGGCGGCCGTCCTCAACCTCGAGTACGTCCAGTTCCACCCGACGACGCTCTACCACCCCGACGCCGAGCGCTTCCTCATCTCCGAGGCGCTCCGCGGCGAGGGGGCGATCCTCGTGAACCGGTCGGGGAAGGCGTTCATGCCCCGCTACGACCGGGTCAGGAAGGACCTCGCCCCGCGCGACGTCGTGACGCGCGCCATCGTCGAGGAGATGACGACCCGCGGCGAGCCGTGCGTCTTCCTCGACCTCGCGCACAACTACGAGGGGAAGGGGAAGGTCCCGATCCGCGACCGCTTCCCGACGATCGCGGCCACGTGCGAGAAGTTCGGGATCGACATCGCGACCGAGCCGATCCCCGTCGTCCCCGCGGCGCACTACTTCTGCGGCGGCGTCCTCGCCGACCTCGAGGGAAAGACGACGATCAGAAACCTCTACGCCGTCGGCGAGACGAGCTGCACCGGCCTCCACGGCGCGAACCGCCTCGCCTCGACGTCCCTCCTCGAAGGCCTCGTCTGGGGAGCGCACGCCGCGCGGTCGATCGCCGACCGGATCGAGAAGGGGCACACGTTCCCGCCGTCGATGTTCCGCGCCATCCCCGACTGGCTCGCCCCCGGCGACGCGCAGAACGAGGACCCGGCCCTCGTCCAGCAGGACTGGACGACGATCCGGAACACGATGTGGAACTACGTCGGGATCGTCCGGACCGGGGAGCGGCTCGGCCGCGCCGTGGCCGACATCCGGGACCTCGAGAAGCGCCTCTCGCGCTTCTACCACGAGACGAAGATCTCCCGGGCGATCGTCGACCTGATCCACGGCGTCCACGCGAGCTTCCTCATCGCCCAGGCCGCGCTCAAGAACCCCGTCTCGCGGGGCTGCCACTACCGCCGGAACTGAAAGGGATCGGGGAGGGCCGCCACGTCCCTCCCCGCGTCGCCTCCGGCGCCTCCCCTCCCTCGGGGGAAGGGATCGGGGAGGGCCGCCACGTCCCTCCCCGCGTCGCCTTGCGGCCGCGCCGTCAGACCGGGAGAGGCGTCACGCGGATCTCCCGTCCCTCCCCCTTCACGGCCTTCGAGACGATGCAGTACTTCTCGGCGAGCTGCAACGTCTTCGCCACGTCCGCCGCGCGCTCGTCGAGGAGACCCGAGGGAACGTGGGCGGCGAGGTCGATCCGGGTCACGCGGAATCCTCCCGCCGGGTCGGCACCGAGCTCGAGAGTCCCGTCGACACGGGGGCTCTCGACGGGGACCCTCAGCTTCGCCAGGAAGATCGCCCACGTCTGGACGAAGCAGGCGACGAGGGCGCCGAGGAGGAGCTCCTCGGGGTTCGTGAGGTCGCCGCGGCCGCCGAGGGAGGGCGCCCCGCCGACCGGGGTGGCGAGGGCCCCTCCGCCGACGGCGAGCGCGCCCGACCTCTCCTTCGCGTCCCAGGTGACCGTGGCCGTGTAGCGGTGCTCGTCGTTCATCGCCGTCTCCGTCGCCCGCGTCGCCGCGGAGCGGACTCAGCCCTGGCTCGCGGGCAGCTTGTCCGGGTTCCAGACCTGCGGCGCCGTCCAGGCGCGGGCCGTGAAGAAGGTCGAGAGGCCGAGCGAGACGAGGCCCCTGCAGCCGCTCCTCGCGTCGAAGGCGTCGACGACGCGCGCGACCTCGGGAGGCGCCGCGGCCGGGACGACCATCCGCGAGCGGGCGAGGAGGCCGACGGGCGCCTCCAGCCGCACGGCCATCCAGGGTTCCCTCGCGCTCGTCTCCTCCTCGGGGGCGAGCGGCGCCACTCCCGAGAGGGAGAGCGAGCCGCCGAGGACGGCGAGGAGGAGCGGCAGGTCGCGGAAGACCGGGATCGCCGATTCGAAG
>CALMDF010000544.1 GCA_937864895.1 uncultured Holophagales bacterium
CGCCGCGGGCGTGGGCGGCCTCGAGGCCCTGGGCGACCTGGATCGCGAGGGAGAGCGCCTCCCGGAGCGGGACGGGGCCGCGAGAGAGGCGGGCCCGAAGCGTCTCGCCCTGGAGGAGCTCCGTCACGAGGTAGGGCAGGCCGTCCTGGGTTCCGACGTCGTGGACCGTCAGGACGTTCGGATGGCTGACGGCGCTCTCGGTCCTCGCCTCCAGCTCGAATCGCCGGAGGCGCTCGGGGTCGGAGGCGAGCATTTCCGGGAGGACCTTGACGGCGACCTCGCGGCCGAGCCGGGTGTCGCGAGCCCGATACACCTCACCCATCCCGCCCGCGCCGACGGGGGCCAGAACCTCATAAGGCCCAAGCCGGGTCCCCGCGCCCACGACCATTGTTCAGGTCCCTACAGGTCAATATGAGCCGGAAAGTGCAAAAAGGCACGGACTGCCCATCTCCTGGGAAGCCACACAGAAGGGGTCAGGTCTACCTTCTACACTCTACGGGGAGCCGTAGAGTGTAGAAGGTAGACCTGACCCCCATCCTCGCGAGCCGGCGAGGCTCTCGAGGTCGACGTACTCCGGCGCACCGGCGGGACGTTCGAGACCGGCGAGCCAGAGCCGGACGGGGGACTCGGGGCCGAGGGGAACGACCCACGCGCCGGGCTCTGCCGCCGCGTGCTCGGCGACCCACGCGCGGAGGCCGTCGAGCGCCGCGGCCTCCGACGCGTCCGGGGGCCGGCTCCGCGCCGAGGCGAGGGTGACGTGCGGCCGGAACTGGGCGTCGTACCGGTCGGGCTTCTTCAGACCGAGGCGGTTCATCTCCGCCTTTGCCCTGGCGACCTCGGAGAGCCAGGAAGAGGGCACGCCGCGCAGCTCGGCGGCGACGACGTGCCCGGTCGCGCCGAAACGCACGATCTCGGGGCGGGCCTCCACGGTCTCGCCTGGAATGACGAGGGCGAGCGCACGAATCCGGTCGAGGTCCTCCGCCTTCCAGCCGGGACCGACGTAGACGACCGTCACGTGCAGGTCCGCGACCTCCGTCAGCTTCAGCCCGGGAAACCGGGCCCCGGCCTCCGGCAGAAGGCGCGCCCAGGCGCGACCGAGCGGTGTCCCGGCGCAGGGAATCGTCGAGAAGAGGCTCCCGCCCGGGTGCGCGGGGGCCGCGGCCGGAGCGGGGAAGAGCGCGGGTGCGACGGGCGTGCCCGCACACGAGGCCAGGTGGATCGCCAGACCGAGAACCGCGGCACGCGTGAGCACGAAGGCGTTCCTCAGAAGACCGGGCCGAACTCCCCGTCGCGCATGAGGGCGAGGACGGTGCCGTCGTCGAGGACGAGGTCCACGCTCGCGGGGAGGACGTCGGGCTGCATCTCGGGGACGTAGACGCGGTCGATGTGGACGACCGCCTCGGGGGACGAGAACGCGCCGGGACCGACCTGCCCGCCGAAGTGCTCGCTGCGGCCGAAGGCGATGTGGAGGCCGAGCTTCTCGTCCAGGAGAACGGAGCCGACCGGCTTGACGCCGAAAGCGGCGAGGACGCCGAGGCCGAGCTCGGCGATGTTGGCGTACGCGGGCTCCTTCGCGAGAAGTGCGGCCTCGCGGCTCGACTCGGGACCCGCGGTCAGGACCTCGACCGCCCGGTTCCGCTCGACGCGGTAGCGGACGACCTCGGAGCCGAACTGCACCGGCAGGACCCCCTCGGAACGGCTCGGGTCGCCCTCGCGCTCCCCCTCGTAGGGGACGATGTACGACTCTCCCGACGGCAGGTTCCCCGCCACCCCGCGCTTCGGGAGGAGGCCGCCGGAGGCGTGGCCCGTCCGGTGACGCAGGTCGAGGTGGAGGCGGTCCTCGCCCCCGGGGTGCCGGAAGACGAAGTCGGCGCCCGTGGCGCGGTCGAGCAGCGCCTTGAGGATGTCCACGCGCCGGTTCACCTCGGCGTAGTCGATCCTCAGGGCCGGGATCATGTCGGCCGAGAAGCCCGGCATCGTGGCGGCCCGCATCGGGTGCTTCCGCGCCGCCATCTTGAGCGGGGCCGTGGAGCTGAACTTCGTCAGCGCGAGGAGCATCGGGAAGGAGTCGAAGACCTCGGCCATCGGCACGGAGGCGGCCGGGTCGAGCTCGGCGGCGGACGCCGGCGCCGGCCCCCCCGCGTGGACCCAGCAGCGGTCGGGAAGGTCGCCGTTGTTCGTGTGGACGTTCGGGTAGAGGAGGAGCCGCGTCTCGTAGCCGACGGCCCCGGCCAGCGGGGCGAGGAGGCCGGCCCAGTCGCTTGCGATCTCCCGCCGGGCCTGCCAGGCGGCGTCGTCCCCGACCTTGCCGTCGGGCAGGTCGACCATGATCCCGAGGCGCACGTCCTCGGGGGTGGGCTGGAAGACGCGGGCGACGAGGGCGGAGAGCTCTGCGGCGTTCATGGCTTCCGACATTGCGGTCTCCCTGCGGTGGTATCGGCGACGACCCGGTTCCGGCCGGATTCCTTCGCCCGGTAGAGGTTGGCGTCCGCGGCCTCGAAGAGCCCTTCCGCGCTGCCCGCGTCGTCCGGCAGCGTCGCGACGCCGCCGCTCACGGTCACACGGTCGGGGCTCCCGGGCTCCCCGAACGGGGTCTCCTCGATGCGCACCCGGATCTGGTCCGCGAAGGCGGCGGCCTCGGGGCGGTGGGCGCCGTAGAGGAGCACGACGAATTCCTCGCCGCCGTAGCGGGCCACGACGTCGGCCCGCCGGCTGCCCGCCCGGATCGCGTCGGCGACCCTCGCGAGGGCCTCGTTGCCCGCGGCGTGGCCGAATCGGTCGTTGAAGCTCTTGAAGTGGTCGATGTCGAACACGGCGAGAGAGAGAGGGTCGCCGGTGGCGCGGGCCCGGTCGACCTCGAGCGCGAGGCGGTCGCGGAAGAAGCCGAAGTTGTAGAGGCCGGTGAGCGCGTCGGTGATGGCCGCGCGATGGGTCTGCGTGACGCGTCCCGTCAGGCTCCGCACGCGGTCGACCTGCTGCCAGAAGAGCTCGAGGACGATGTCGTGACGGCTCGAGACGAGCTCGCGGAAGCCCGCGGCCGGGATCCGGAGGACCCGGCAGGGAGTCACGGCGCGGACCGCCGCCGAGCGCTCCCGCCCGTCGAGGACGGCGAACTCGCCGACGATCGCGCCCGGCTCGAGGCTCCTGAGAACGATCTGCTCGCCCGAGGAGGGCTCGTGGACGACGTCGAGGATCCCGTCGAGGAGGAGGACGACCTCGTCGCCGCGATCTCCCTCGCGCCAGAGGAACCGGCCCGCCTCCAGCGACTCTTCCCTGCCGAGCTGTCGCAGGCCGAGGAACGACGTTGAAGCTGTGTCCATCCCTCCGCTCGTGCCACACGAGGGCCCGCCGGATCCCCGTGCGGGTCACCTCCCGGGAAGGTCGGCTTCGAAACCGGTGATCTTCTGCGCGTCGCGCAGCCGCGGCCCGCGGGCGGCGGCGAGCGTCGAGCCGTCGCGGGAGACCGCGAAATCGAAGAGGAGCTGGTCGTCCCAGGCGGTCAGCTTCCGGGCCGGGCCGCCCCCGGAGGGGAGGAGCCAGATGTTTCCCCTGTCTCCCGCCACGGTGTTGAGGTAGATCCCCTCGTCCCGGAGGGCGATCCGGGAGTTGGCGGTGGGCGGCTCGGCGGGGACGTCGAGGAGGAGCGGCCCCCCTTCGACGGAGCAGACCCCGAGGCGCAGCTTCTCCGCGGAGTCGACGAAGTAGAAGGCGACCCGGTCTCCGCCGGGATGGAGCGCGGGCCTGTACGCGGGACCGTCGAAGATCGATTTCGGGTCGCTTCCGTCGCCCGCGACGCGAACGACGCGGGGGACCCCCTTCAGGAGCGCGCTGTAGACGAGGAGCCGGCCGTCGCGCGAGACCTCGAAGGGGCCGAAGAGCGCGTCGCGGACGACGACGCGACTCGAGGAGCCGCCGCGGTCCAGGGCGCGGATCTCGACGCCGGCCTTCCCTCGGACTGCGAAGAAGATGGTGCCGTCGTCCGTGAGGAACGGATAGCCGACGCGTTCCCCTCCCGGGAGCGTGTGGAACGGGCCCCGGTCGGCGCCGTCCGCGCCGGCCGACCAGAGGCTGGTGCTGTCGCCGACGTCCGCGGTGTAGACGAGCTTCCCGTCGGCGGAGAAGACCACTCCGTCGATCCCGTCCGTCGTGCCCCGGCTCATCCGGCGCGGTCTGCCGGAACCGCGTAGAGGCGCGGACCAGACCGTCGAGGAGACCGCTCCCGCGACAGACACGAGGGACCTGCCGTCGGCGGTGAGCGAGATGATCCGGCGGTCGTTCAGGTCGTTGGTCACCTTTCGGGCCTCGCCCCCGGGGTACGACACCGCCCAGACCTGCGTGCTCGGCTGGTCGCCCGAGCGGGCGATGACGAGAAGGGAGCGCCCGTCGGGCAGCCAGCCGCACTGGGCCGCGGCCTCCCAGCCCGGGTCGGCGAGCGTCGTGACCTTCCCGTCCTCGACGGCGACGAGCGCCAGTCGGGCGCGGCTCTCGGCTCCCGCGCCCCCCCGGACGCCGACCGCCGTCGCGACGTGGCGGCCGTCCGGCGACCACGACGGCGCCCCGTAGAAGATCCCGGCGACGTACTCCGGCAGGCGGAAAGTGGCGAGCGCCTTCGGGTCCGACCCGTCGGCCCCGGCCACCATGAGGGAGGACTCTTCGGCGCTCGGGTGCCGCAGCCGCAGGAAGGCGATCTTCTTTCCGTCGGGGGAGAAGGAGACCGCGGAGTCGAGGTCGCCGAGAAGGCGCCTCGGCGCGCCGCCGAGGGTCGAGATCGAGAAGAGCGCGCCGCGGGGCTCGCCGTCGCCCTTGATCCCGTAGTAGATCGCGTTCCCGTCGGGGGAGAACGTGTGACCCCAGTAGGCGACGGGCTGCTCGGCGACGAGGCGGAGAGTCTGGCCTCCGGCGAGCTGTTGCAGCCAGAGGCTCTGGAGCCCGTGCTCGGACTCCACGTAGGCCACGTACCGCCCGTCGGGAGAGATCGCGGCGCCGATCACGTTTCCGGAGTTCGTGACGGGCGCGATCCGGAGGCCGTCGCTCGCGGAGCGCTCGACCGGGGCCGGTGCCGTGAGCCGGGCGAGGCCGAATCCCACGGCGATCCCGGCCGCGGCGGCGACGGGAACGAGCCACCACCGGAGGCTCTTCCCGAGCCCCGGCCCGGCCTTCGGGGGAACGGACTCCCGAGCGGGCTCCTCGAGAGCGAGGCGCGCCTCTCCGATGTCGCGGAGGCGCCGCCTCGGGTCCCTCTCGAGGCACCGTTCGAGGAGGCGCCGGTCGGCGGACGCGAGTCCCTTCGGAAGGAGACTCCAGTCGACGTCCTGCCGGAGGACGGCGGCGAGCGTGTCGCTCACCGTCTCCCCCGCGAAGAGCCGTCGCCCGGTGAGCATCTCCCAGGCGAGGACGCCGAACGCCCAGATGTCGGCCCGCCGGTCGACGGCCCGCCCTCGCGCCTGCTCCGGCGACATGTACCCCGCCGTGCCGAGGATCACGCCCATCTGCGTGCCGGGCGTCGCGGTGAGAGTGGGGGAATCGAGCATCGTCGGCGACCGGCCGAGGTCGGACGCGGAGGAGCCGGTCCCCGCGGGGGCCATCGCCTTGGCGAGGCCGAAGTCGAGGACCTTGGCCCGGCCGTCGGGC
>CALMDF010000545.1 GCA_937864895.1 uncultured Holophagales bacterium
CAGGTCGCACAGAGCCCGCGCACCTCGACGTCGGAATCCACGACGCTGCCGAGCCACTTCACGGAGTCGGGGACGCCGAGGCCGTCGAGCTCGTCGCTCTCGAAGTCGCGATCGTCCCCGCAGCGCACGCAGCAGTAGTGGTAATGCCGGTCGAGACTTGCGGGCGCTCGGCCAGCAGGAGGTATATGCCGGGCAAACGGGCGCGTCAATCGAGCCGGTGCCGCGCCGACGCCTGCCGGGTCCACTCCCCTCGCCGCGAGCTTTGCCTGCGGTCTCCGGCGACTCCTGTAGCCTCGGACGCGATGCCGGTCCGGCCTGGGTGCCGCGCGGCCTCCTCCTGACGCATCCCCGGATCCGGGTCTTCGACCGCCCGAGGACGTTCGTCGTCCGCCGGGACGGGCTCGACCTGGCGCTGTCCGGCTTCCCCTTCGCGCCCGACGCGCGGACGAGCTTCCCCGCTCTCCTCGCGGCGACGGGCCACGCGGACGCCGCGGCCGACGTCCGCCTCCTCTGCCTCCACCAGGCCGTCGAAGGGGCGAGGGTCGGGCCGGCGGGCTTCGCGGCCGTCCCGTCGGGACACATCCACCGCTCGCAGGCCCTCTCCCGCGACCTCGCCGGGCGCCCCCTCGCCTCGCCCGTCCTCTTCGCCGGTTCGACGGACCGAACCTCATTCGCCGAGCGAAACGAGCCGAAGGGGACGTTCCTCATCGACCTCGAGCGGATGGACCGGGGCGGAACCGCCGCCTGGGAGTTCCGCCAGCTCCCGGTCCGGCCGATGGTCGACCTCGAGCTCGACCCGGGCGACGACGCCGCGTCGTTCGAGCACCGCCTCCGGGCCGCCCTCTCGCGCCTCGACCCGTCGGCCCTCGTCCGGCCCCGTCTCCCGCGAGAGCCGTCCCCCGCCGTCGCCCGGCTCCTCGGCGCGGAAGCCCTTCGGCTCGCCGCCCCACCCACGGTGACCGTCTCGGTCGCCTGGCGAGGCGCGTCTGGCCCCCGCGGCCACGACTCCGTCGAAATGAAGTCAGGCCTCAGCGTCGGGCGTCGCGGCTGGCAGCCTGCCGAAGACGGCTGAGGCAGAGTGTTGCCGGGAAGACGATCCTGTGATTTAGTCGCGGAAAAGGAGGAAAAGATCCCGATGAGCGAAGCCAACAGGTCCGCCTGCTTTTTCGCCGTGCTCGCACTTGGGCTGGCCCTCTCTCCGGAGGCTCTCGCAGGTCCAGGGAAGGGACGCGGGAACTACATCGTCCAGATGTCGGACGCTCCGGTGGTCTCCTACACCGGCGACATCGCCGGCTACAAGGCGACGAAGCCGTCGAAGGGGCAGAAGCTGGATCCCACGAGCCCGGCCGTCGTCAACTACGCCGCATACCTCGACGCGCGACACGCCGACGTGCTCGGCGCCGTCGGTGGCGCCCGCAAGTACTACGACTACCGCTTCACGTTCAATGGCTTCGCCGCGACCCTGACGGCCGAGCAGGCCGCCAAGCTCGGCACGCTGCCGGGCGTTCTCTCCGTCTCCGCGGACGAGATCCGCGAGATGGACACGTCCACCACCCCGACCTTCCTCGGCCTCGACGCCCCGGGCGGCCTCTGGGAGAAGCTCGGCGGGCCGGAGAACGCCGGGGACGGGGTCATCATCGGCATCATCGACTCGGGCATCTGGCCCGAGAGTCTCTCCTTCTCGGATCGAACGGGCGTGAATGGCAACGCCACTCAGGACGGGAAGCTCTCCTACCAGCAGCTCCCCGGATGGCACGGGAAGTGCGTTCCGGGGGAGCAGTTCAACGCCTCCCTCTGCAACCAGAAGCTGATCGGCGCCCAGTGGTTCAACGCCTCGTGGGGAGGCGACGAGGGGATCGACGCCCAACGGCCCTGGGAGTTCAACTCGGTTCGCGACTACAACGGCCACGGCACACACACCTCCTCGACGGCGGGCGGCAATCGCGGCGTCGTCGTGACGGGACCGGCGTCCGCGTTTGGCGTCATCAACGGAATCGCCCCTCACGCGCGAATCGCCGCCTACAAGGCGCTCTGGTCGACCCAGGCGGCGGACACCGCCAGCGGAGCCAGCAGCGATCTCGTGGCCGCAATCGACCAGGCCGTGGCCGACGGCGTCGACGTGATCAACTACTCGATCAGCGGCACGACGACGAACTTCCGGGACCCGGTCGAGATCGCGTTCCTCTACGCGGCCGATGCGGGCATCTTCGTCGCGGCGTCCGCCGGCAACAGCGGCCCGACGACCGGGACCGTGGCCCACCCGAGCCCGTGGATCACGACCGTAGCGGCAGGGACGCACAACCGGTCGCTCCTGGGGACGGCTTCTCTCGGGGGCAACTCGTACGTCGGCGCCTCGACGTCGACCTACGCCGTCACGGCACCCCTCGTCGATTCCGTCGACGCGGGCCTCGCCGGCGCCAGCGCCCCGGCGGTTTCGCTCTGCTACTCGACGGTCACCAACGGAGGCGTGCCCGCCCTCGACCCGGCCAAGGTCGCCGGGAAGATCGTCGTCTGCGACCGCGGCGTCACCGCCCGCGTCGACAAGAGCCTTGCGGTTTTCGAGGCCGGCGGCGTCGGCATGATCCTCCTCAACGCGAGCAGTAACTCGCTCAACGCCGACTTCCACTCCGTCCCGACGGTCCACCTCCAGTACACGGCCTACGATGCCGTCCACGCCTACGCGGCGACACTCGGTGCGACGGCGACGCTGAGCAAGGCGTACATCGACCTCTCGACGCCGGCTCCCTACACCGCGTCGTTCTCGTCGCGAGGGCCGCTCCAGGCGAACGGAAACCTCCTGAAACCGGACCTCATCGCCCCCGGGCAGGACATCCTCGCCGCGGTGGCCCCTCCCGGGAACGGAGGGCTGAGCTACGGCCTCTACAGCGGCACCTCGATGTCGAGCCCGCACGTGGCGGGGCTCGCGGCGCTCCTCAGGCACGACCACCCCGACTGGACCCCGATGATGATCAAGTCGGCCCTCATGACGACCGGCACCGACGTTCTCGACGGCCCGAACACGCACCCACTCGTCATCTTCCGGCAGGGCGCCGGGCACGTCGCCCCGAACAAGGCCACGGATCCCGGTCTCGTCTACAACTCGACCGCGAGCGACTGGTTCGGCTTCCTCTGCGGGACCCAGCTTCCCGCTTCGTACTGCACCTCGCGGGGCATCCCTGTCATCGCTCCGAGCAACTTCAACTCACCGTCCATCGCGGTGGCGTTCCTGGCGGGCTCGCAGACGGTGACCCGCCGCGTCACGAACGTCGACGACAAACGGTCCACCTACGACGCCGCGGTCTCCGGCCTCGCCGGGTTCACCGTCCAGTTCTCACCCTCGTCGATGACACTGAACCCGGGCGAGACGAAGTCCTTCGACGTGACGATCACGCGGACCACCGCCCTCCTGAACGCCTACACGGGCGGGTACGTCACCTGGTCCGACGGGACCCACAACGTGAGGATCCCGGTCGAGGTGAAGCCTGTGGCCCTCTTCGCCCCGGCGCAGGTCTCGGGCTCCTACAACGTGGTCTTCGGCTACACCGGTGCGTTCACCGCCGCGGCGCGCGGGCTCGTCCCGGCGACGACGTTCGACGGCAGCGTGAGTGACGGCGAGATGGTCAGCTTCGACGTCACCATCCCGGCGGGGACCACGCACGCGCGGTTCTCCCTCTTCGACGCGAACGTCACACCGGGGAGCGACCTCGACCTCTACGTCTACCAGGGAAGCACGCTGAAGGGATACAGCGGCAACGCCACGTCCGCCGAGGAAGTGAACCTCCTCAATCCGCCAGCGGGCACGTACACGGTCGTCGTCGAGGGTTACGCGACGGCGAACCCGAGCAACTTCTCTCTCTTCAGCTGGGTGCTCGGCAGCACCGCCGCAGGCAACATGACCGTGACCGCCCCCACCTCCGCCACGCTCGGAGCCACCGGGACGATCAACCTCGGGTTCAGCGGCCTCACGGCGGGCACCCGGTACCTCGGCTCGGTCGCCTACTCCGGAGCCACGGGCATGCCGAACCCGACCATCGTTCGGGTCGACCCCTAGGCAGACAGAAAGAAGACCATGGGCGCCGGCCGGCAACGACCGGCGCCCTCTTCCGTTCGCCGTCGCATCTCTACCCGGGTATCGAGAACGCCGCCAGGGACGAAGCGCGCCGGCAGCGGCGACGCCGGGCCGTCGCCTCGCTCCCCGGCGCGGAAGCCCTTCGGTTCGCCGCGCCCCCCACGTATGACCGTCTCGGTCGCCTGGCGAGGCCCTTTCGGCCGCCGCGGTCCCGTCGATCCTGGGCCAGCCCCAACGGGCCGGGGGCCAGGATCATTCCAACCGCATCGTCTGCCGGGACCCGTTTCTTCCCCTCGACGAGGTGCAGGAGGCGGACGTCGTCCATCGCCAATTCGCCCTCTCCAGACCGGACAGGCGGTCTCGGCCCGTGGAAGCCGCATGAAAACGACGACGTGTGCGCCACGATGGACCTGCTTCGGAAAATCAGTCAGGCTCCCCTCACCCGATGCGCGTCGTCGCCCTCTTCCTCCTCGCCCTGGTCCTTCCGCTCCTGCCGTTCCTCCTGTGGCTCGGGCGCCGGAAAAGCCGCGTCTCCGCAGCCGATGTCGCCGACACGATCGAGGCGTTCCTCACGGCCGGAGACCGACCGCACGACTGGAACCGGTTCCTGGAGTCGCTGCTGGCCGATCCCACGCTCGACGCGGTCCGGCTTCGATGCCGCCACCTGCCGGAGGAATTCCCGCCGAAGTTCGCCGGCGAGTACTGCTCGGAGGCCGGGAAAGACGTCCTCCGTCAGGCCATCCTGCAGCTGAGGCAGGCGGCTCCCGGCTCCGCCCGCCAGGAGTGACCTTGCCGAGGTACGTGCTCGCCCTCGACCAGGGGACCACCAGCTCCCGCGCGATCGTCTTCGACCGGCAGGGGCGGATCGTCGCCTCCGCGCAGAAGGAGCTGACGCAGATCTTCCCGCGGCCCGGCTGGGTGGAGCACGACCCCGCCGAGATCTGGTCGTCTGAGGCCGGCGTCGCGGCGGAGGCCGTCGCACGCGCCGGGCTCTCCGCGAACGACCTTGCCGCGATCGGCATCACGAACCAGCGCGAGACGACGATCGTCTGGGAGCGCGGGACCGGGCGGCCCGTTCACAACGCGATCGTCTGGCAGGACCGGCGCACCGCCGGCTTCTGCGACCGCCTCCGGACCGCCGGCCACGAGCCCCTCTTCCGCCGGAAGACCGGGCTCGTCCTCGACTCGTACTTCTCCGGCACGAAAGTCCGCTGGATCCTCGACCACGTCGAAGGGGCCCGCGAGCGGGCCCGGCGCGGCGAGCTCTGCTTCGGCACCGTGGACAGCTGGCTCGTCTGGCAGCTGACCGGCGGCGGCCTCCACGTCACCGACGCGTCGAACGCGAGCCGGACCCTCATGTACGACATTCACGCGGGCGACTGGGACGACGAGCTGCTCGACGTCCTCGGCGTCCCGCGCGCCATGCTCCCCGAGGTGCGCCCGAGCAGCGAGGTCTACGGCCACACGGCGGGCCAGATCCTCTCGCGGCCGATCCCGATCGCGGGGATCGCGGGCGACCAGCAGGCGGCCCTCTTCGGCCAGCGGTGCACCGAGCGCGGCATGGTCAAGAACACCTACGGCACGGGGTGCTTCCTGCTGCTGCACACCGGGGAGGCGGCCGTCCCCTCGCGACACAACCTGCTGACCACGGTGGCGTGGAGGATCGGCGAGAGGACCGAGTACGCGCTCGAGGGAAGCGTCTTCATCACGGGCGCCGTGGTCCAGTGGCTGCGCGACGGGCTGAAGCTCATCCGCTCCTCGGACGAGGTGGAAGCGCTCGCCGCCTCGGTCCCCGACAACGGCGGCGTCTACCTCGTGCCGGCCTTCGCGGGGCTGGGCGCCCCCCACTGGGACCCGTACGCGCGCGGGACGATCGTGGGACTCACGAGAGGCACCACCGGCGGCCACCTCGCCCGCGCGGGGCTCGAGGGAATCGCCTTTCAGGTAGCCGACGTGCTGGAGGCGATGCGGGCCGATTCCGGCATCGACCTCCGCGAGCTGCGGGTGGACGGCGGGGGCGCCGTCAACGACCTCCTGATGCAGTTCCAGGCCGACATCCTCGGCGTCCCCGTGGTCCGGCCGCGGGTCTTCGAAACGACCGCCCTCGGCGCAGCGTACCTTGCAGGCCTCGCCACCGGCTTCTGGGAGAGCGAGGCGGAGATCCGCGACCAGTGGCAGGAGGACCACCGCTTCGACCCCGTCCTGCCCCCCGCCTCGGCCGCCCGGCTCCGCGCCCGCTGGCAGCGCGCCCTGGACCGCTCCCGCGGCTGGGAGGGGCCGGAGGAGTAGCGAGCGGCCGGCGGGGCAGGACCGGGTCTTCGGGCCCCTGCGCCTCCGGGTGCATTTTCCCGGCTTCCTGCAATGATGTACGCAACACAGGCTCGACGGGTCGTGCGCGGACGGAGCTCCACGGCGGTTCACGCGCGCCCGGGAGGGAGGCTTCCGATGTCTCGAAGGCGCGCATTTTCGTTCCTCCGCACCGCGCCCGTACTTCTCGCCGCCCTGACGGGACTGCGCGGGACCTGCGTTCACGCCGCGCAGGAGCCCGCCGCCGCGCCAGTGCCCGCCGCCGCCATGCGGTGGACGGACCCGGACGGCAAGCCGCTCCCGTTCAAGACCGACGCGGAGCTGCTCGAGTTCCTGCGCACCGCCGAGGTCAGGAGACAGAAGGAGCTCTCGACGGGCATCACCCACCCGCTCAAGCTGCTGCTCGAGAAGGACGGCGTCCGCGCAAACGCGGTCTTCCGCAGCATCAGCGAGGAGAGGACGAAAGCGTCGTTCGCGCGCGGCAGGTCGGAGCTGTTCTTCCGCGACAGCTACCTCTTCGAGCCCGCCGCGTACGAGCTGAGCCTGCTCCTCGGCCTCGACAACGTCCCGCCCGCGGCGCTCCGTACGCACGACCACAAGAGCGGCAGCGTGCAGATCTGGGTCGAGAACGCAATGACCGAAGTGGACCGGCTCGAGAAGAAGATCGAGCCTCCCGACGATCAGCGTTGGAAGAAGCAGATCCAGACGATGAACGTCTTCGACGCCGTCGTCTACAACACGGACCGCAACCTGGGGAACGTGCTGATCACGCCGGACTGGAAGGTCTGGATGATCGACCACACGAGGGCGTTCCGCCGGTACAAGAAGCCGCAGTCCCCGGAGGCGCTTCGCCAGTGCGAGCGGCGTCTCTTCGCCAGGCTCGGCTCGCTCGACGGGGCGCTCGTGAGGGAGCGCCTGGCGCCGTACCTGCAGAAGACCGAGATCGAGGCCATCCTCGCGCGCAGCAGATTCATCGTCGAGCGGTTGACGACGCTGATCGCCGAGCGCGGCGAGGCGCAGGTCCTCTACGACCTCGACGAGCCCGCATTGCCGCCCAAGGACTAGC
>CALMDF010000546.1 GCA_937864895.1 uncultured Holophagales bacterium
CGATTCTCCTCGCCGGGACCCTCGGCGGCGTGCTCCTCTCCCAGGCGGCCTGCAAGAAGACCGGCCCCGACATCAAGATCGGCGTCATCGCCGAGCTGAGCGGCGACCTTCCCGCCGTCGGCGACTCGTGCAAGAAGGCCGCGGAGCTCGCGGTGGCCGAGATCAACGACGCCGGCGGCGTCGAGATCGCCGGCACGAAGCACCTCCTCCGCCTCGTCATCGAGGACAGCCAGGGGGGCGTCGCGCCCGCCGCCGAGGCGGCGACGCGGCTCATCAAGGAGGAGAACGTCCTCGCCATCGTCGGCCCGAACGCCAGCCAGGGCGCCGTCCCGGCCGCGCAGGCGGCCGAGGACGGGAAGACGCTTCTCGTCTCCCCCTGGGCCACCGCCCCGCGCGTGACCGTCGACGACACGGGCAAGCCGAGGCAGTGGGTCTTCCGCGCCTGCTTCCCCGACCCGTTCCAGGGGATGGCTCTCGCCAAGTTCGCGTCGGGCTACATGAAGGCGTCCAGAGCCGCCATCCTCTACAACCCCTCCTCCGAGGCCCCGAGGAGCCAGGCCGAGCTCATGAAGTCGGCGTTCGAGGCCCGCTCGGGCCAGGTCGTCGCGTTCGAGACCTACGCCCCCGGCGACAAGGATTTCTCGGCGCAGATGAAGAAGATCGCCGAGGCGGCTCCCGACGTCGTCTTCCTCCCGAGCTACTACGTCGAGGTCCCCGAGCAGATCCGCCAGGCCCGGGCCGCCGGGGTCAAGGCCGCGTTCCTCGGGAGCGACAACTGGGGAGACCCCGCGCTCCTGAAGAGCGCGGCCGAGGTCGAGGGGGCGTACTTCTGCGCCCACTACAATCCCGACGCCATGGAGGACAAGGTCGGAATCTTCCGCGCGGCGTTCGAGAAGCGGTACGCCAAGGAAGTGCCCGACGACGTCGCGGCGCTGACGTACGACACGATGCGGCTCCTCAAGCAGGCCCTCGAAACGGCGACGGGCGACGACCGCGAAGCCGTCCGCGAGGCCTTCTCGAAGATCACGAGCTTCGCCGGCGTCACGGGGAAGACCGTCTTCAAGGCGGGGTCGCACGACCCGGCGAAGAGCGTGGTCCTGAAGCAGTTCAAGGGCGGGAAGGCGATCTTCGTCACCAACATCGACCCCGACTGAGCGCCCGGCCGCCCTCCGGGCCCGCTCCCGCATCGATCGCGGCAGGGCCGGGTCTCCCCGCTCCGCGGCCCGCCGGGGCCGCCGGACGTTCCGACCGCCCCGGCGTCCGCCCCGCCGCCTTCGGCGGGGCGCGGCCTATCATCCGGGACGTTCCCGGAGGAGGTCCCCATGAGAGTCTTCGTCACCGGAGCAACCGGCTTCATCGGCTCGGCGGTCGCCGCCGCCTTCGCCCGCGCGGGACACGAGACCTACGGCCTCACGCGAAACGCGTCGAGGGCCGCGCGCCTCGAGGCCGAGGAGATCGTCCCCGTCGAGGGGACGATGGAGGAGGCCGATGCCTGGCGTTCCGTGGCGGAGCGGTGCCCGGTCCTCGTCCACTGCGCCGTGGAGTACTCCGAGAGGACCTGGGACCTCCATCGGGCCGCCCTCGGCGCCCTTCGCGACGCGGGACGGGACCGCGCCGGCCGCGTCCTCCTCGCCACGAGCGGCGTCTGGGTCTACGGCGACACCGGCGACGCCGCCGTCGACGAGTCGTCCCCGCTCGACCCGCCCACCCACGTGGCTCCCCGCCCGGCCGTGGACGCCGCGGTCCTCTCCTGGAACGGCGGCGGCTTCAGGACCATCGTGATCCGTCCGGGCTGCGTCTACGGCGGTGCCGGCAGCCTGACGGCCTCCTGGTTCGAGACCGCCTCGAAGAACGGCGCGGCGAGGGTCATCGGCGACGGCACCAACCGGTGGGCGATGGTCCACCGCGACGACCTCGCCGACCTCTACGTGAGGGCTGCGGAATCGGGCCTCGGGGGCGAGGTCCTGAACGCCACCGACCGGAGCCGGGCCACGGTCCTCGAGTGCGCCACGGCCGCGAGCCTGGCCGCCGGGGCCGGCGGGCGCGTGGAGCACGTGCCGGTCGAGCAGGCCGTCGCCGCGATGGGCCCCTACGCCACTTGCCTCGCGCTCAACCAGCACGTCGACTCCTGGAAGGCCGTCCGCAGGCTCGGCTGGACTCCCCGTCACGGCGGCTTCGTCGACGGCGCCGTGCGCCTCCACGCCGCCTGGAGGGCCTCCTCCGCGGGGACCCGGTGACGGCGCCCGCCCCGGGGAGCGTCGGCTGGCTCGACCTGACGGTCGAGGAAGCGCCGCGGCTTCGAGACTTCTACTCGGCCGTCGTCGGATGGAAACCCGAGGAGGTCCCGATGGCGGGCTACTCCGACTACGTCATGACCGACGCCGCGAGCGGGGAGCCCCGGGCCGGGGTGTGCCACGCGCGGGGAGCGAACGCGGGCCTTCCGGCCGCGTGGCTCGTCTACGTCGTCGTCGCGGACCTCGGGGCGAGCCTCGCCTCGGCCCGGGCCCTCGGCGGCGAGGTGATCGCCGAACCCCGGGAGATGGGGACCGACCGCTACGCCGTCCTTCGCGACCCGGCCGGGGCGCCCTTCGCGCTCTGGCAGAAGGGCGCCTGACCGGCTTGGCGGCGAAGGGCACGGCGCCGGCCATCCACGTTTCCCGGCGGACGACCCTCGGCCGGGGCGCCGTCGCCGGGGCCCGGGCGGCCGCCGAAACCTGACGGAAGGAGTTGCGCCTTACAATCCCGCGAGCGGTTACGAGTTGAGCGTTCTTCTCAGGCCCCCCGAGTTCGACCACTACGTCATCTCTCGCGTCCTCGGCGAGGGTGGAATGGGCATCGTCTTCCTCGCGGAGGACCGCCGGACCCACCTCCCCGTGGCCGCCAAGGTCATGTCCCGCAGCCTGACCGACCCCGAGCTCCAGGCGCGGTTCATGAAAGAGAACCAGATCCTCGCCTCGCTCAACCACAGGAACATCGTCCGCTGCTACGAGATCACCCGGTCTCGCGAGGGGCTCCCGACGATCGTCATGGAATACCTCAAGGGCGTCGATTTCGGCGCCTTCGAGGGGCGGCCGTTCCCCGAGCTCCTTCCGATGATGGTGCAGGCCGCCATGGGCCTCGCCTACCTGAAGGAGAGGAACATCCTTCACCGGGACCTCTCGCCGAACAACATCTTCGTCACGCTCCAGGACGACCGCCGCCTCGTGAAGATCCTCGACTTCGGAGTGGCGAAGGTCCTCCAGGAGGGGAGCGGCGGCGAGCTGACGCAGACGGGCGAGTTCCTCGGGAAGCTCGCGTACGCCTCGCACGAGCTCCTCACGTTCGGGCAGATCGACTTCCGGAGCGACATCTACTCTCTCGGCGTCATCTTCTTCCGCCTCCTGACGAAGAGGCGCCCCATCAACGTCCAGAACTCCAGGAACTACCTGGAGTGGGTGATGGCGCAGGAGAACCGCCAGCCGATCGACTTCTCGGTCCCCGAGGGGAACCCGCCGATCCCGGAGGCGCTCCAGGCGCTCGTCCTGAGGATGCTCGCCAAGAAGTCCGACGACCGGCCGAAGGGCTACGAGGAGATCATCGACGCGATCGTCGCGGCGCAGGGGGACGCGGAACGGGCCGGGCTCGTCCCCGACCCCGAGACGGTCTCGACGCTCCCGACCACGGAGCCCCCCAAGTCCCTTTCGGGCGCCGCCGGTACGCCCGGCGGCTTCGGGACCCCCAGCCCGTCGGGCCGTTCCGGCGGAACCGCCGCCACCGGTCTCTTCGACGGCGGAGAGAACCCCTTCACCGAAGCCGAGACGAGGGCGCCCTCTTCCGCGTCCCGCGTCGGAACGGAAGCGAGGGCCATGGCGGCCGCCGCCTCCTGGAGCCCGCCCGCCAAGCCGGCGGCGCCCGCCGCCTCGGGGTCCCAGGTCCCCGACTGGCTCGAGCAGGCCGGCTACGACGAGCAGATCCAGGTCCTCAGCGACGGCAGCCGGAACTCCTCCCGTTCGCCCGTTCACCCGGCCGTCGGCGCCCAGTCGCGGTCGCGGAGCATCAAGAGGGACACGGAGTCGTTCCGCGTCCGGAAGCGCGAGGCGACGGGCCGCAAGGTGAAGGCCGTCCTCATCACCCTCCTCGTCCTCTCGCTCCTCGGGGGAGGCGCGTGGGCCGGGTGGGAGTTCTACGTCAAGCCGAACATGCCCTCGTCCGCCCCCGTCGCGCTCTCGCCGTCCGATTCGCCGGGGACGGCTCCCGCCGGCGGGGGCTTCGAGGAGCCCCTGCCGACCCTCCCGAAGGAGCAGCCCCGGCCCGACAACCGCAACGCCCGGCTCGGGGCCGACGAGCGGCGCCTCGTCGACTCGAACGTCATGGGCTTCTTCCCGTCCGGAAGCACGACGGGCCTCATCGTCCGTATCGAGTTCAGGAGACCCGTGAACCTCGCCGGCATCCGGGAAGGGCGGATCCTCGAGGCCCGGGACGAGGCGGGCCGCTCGATCGGGACGCTCTCCGGGATCTCCACGGAGATTCGCACGTCGGACGACCCGACCGGGGCGATGAGCGTGCGCCTCTTCATCCGCGGCACGGAGGCGGCGCAGACGTCGCCCGACCTGCGCATGCTCGTCCTCCAGCTCGGGCCCGCCACGATCCGGGCGAAGTACGACAAGGCTCTCTTCTCGAGGTAGCGGAGGCGCCGCCGGTGAGCGCCTGCATCCGCCCCGCGTCGGCTGGCGACGAGGAAGTCCTCGTCCCGATGATGCGGGAGCTGTACGAGCACGAGAGCGTGCCTTTCGACGAGCCGGCGATTCGCGCCGCCTTCCGGGAGCTGCTCGGCGACCCGGCGCTCGGGGGCGTCTGGATCGTCCTCGAGGAGGGCGTCCCTGCCGGCTACGCGGTGGCCACGTGGGGCTTCACCGCCGAGCTCGGCGGACGATTCCTCCTCCTCGACGAGCTCCTCGTCCTCCCCGAAATGCGGGGACGGGGCCTCGGGCACGCGACCCTCGCGTTCCTCGAGGAGGAGGCCCGGCGAGGCGGGGCCTCGGGCATCCGCCTCGAGGTCGCCACGGACAACCTGCGGGCGCGTGACCTCTACTTTTCCGTCGGCTACTCCTACCCGGGGAGGCTCTTCCTGACGAAGAGGCTGCCCGCGCCGCCCCGCTCCAGGAGGCTCCGTTCCGAGCGCGTGGAGGCGAAGGTCCTCGTGAAGGCCTCCCCCGAGCGCGTCTGGGAAGCCCTCGCTTCCGGCCCCGGCCTCGACGGCTGGTTCACGACGGGAGCGAGCGTGGACGCCCGTCCCGGCGGTCGCCTCGCCTTCCGCTGGGAACGCTGGGGGCCGGACGAGTTCACCGGGACGTACGAGGGAACCGTCGTGGAAGCCGAGGCCGAGCGGCGCTTCGTCTTCCACTGGCCGGTGGACGCGCGGACCTGCGACACGACCGTCGAGATCGACCTCGAGGCCCGCTCCGGCGCGACCCTCGTCCGGCTCGTCGAGCACGGCTTCGAGGAGGGTCCCGCCGGGCTTCGGGAGATGCTGAACCGCTCGTGCGGATGGGGCGAGGCGCTGGCCCTGATGAAGCTCTTCCTCGAGCACGGCGTCCGCGTCTGACCTCTCCGGGGGCCCCGCCAGGCCCTACACTCTCCGGGGGGAGACCCACCGCCGTGCCGCTCCGGCGCATCGAGATAGAAGGCTTCCGCGGGATCCGGCGCATGGCGCTGGACCTCGAGGGAACGACCGCGCTCATCGGCGAGAACTCCTGCGGGAAGACGAGCGTCCTCGACGCGCTCGAGCTCGCGTTCGGGCACCGCGGAGACCTCCCGCGATTCGGTCCGCTCGACTTCCACATGCCTCCCGGCCCGGGCGCCGTGCCCGTCGAGAGGATCGTGCTCCGTCTCTCCTTCCTCGAGGAGGGCGGGCGCGAGACCGTGGCCGAGGTCTCCGCATCGCGAACGGTCGACGGCTCGCCCGCCCCGGCCGTCGCACGGCTCCTCGACCGCGATGGGCACGATCTCCACCCCGACGACCCCGCCGCTTTCGAGGCCTTCCGCCGGCGGCACCCCGTCCTGCGCGCCCGTTTCGGACGCCCGGCCCGCCCCGCCCCGCCCGAGGTCCCCCTCCAGCCCCCCCCCGATCTCGGGGACTTCGGGCCCGCCGCGTCGCCCGAGGGCGAGGTGACGAGAAAGCTCCGGCGCACCGTCGAGAGCGCCTACCGCCGGTTTTCCGGCTCCTGGCGCCCGCACCCCGACGAGCTCCGGGAGCCGATCGAGGCGGCCCGCGCCCTCGCCGAGCGGTGGAGCGAGCGGCTCATGCTCCCCTCCCGGCCCGGCAGCGCCGCCCAGATCCTGGCCGAGACTCCCGTCGCTCTCGGCGCGACGGACGCTCTTCGCGTCGAGGCGCGCGAGGGGACCGGCATGCAGAGCCTCGCCCTCCTGATGCTCCTCGGCGCCCTCCTAGAGGCCGAGAATGGAACGCCCGTGGAGTCCGGCGCGGAGCAGCTCGTCCTCATCGAGGAGGCCGAGGCCCATCTCCACCCGATCCTCGCCGCGCGCGTCTTCCGGCTCATCGACCGGATTCCCGGGCAGAAGGTCCTCACCACGAATTCGGGGGACCTCCTCGCCTCCGTGCCGCTCCACGCGCTTCGTCGTCTCGTGAGGAGCACGGGCGGCGTCGAGGTCCACGCCGTCCGGGGCGACGCCCTCACGGTCGACGAGATGAGGCGCGTGGGCTACCACATCCGCCTCAACCGGGCGTCCTCCGTCTTCGCGCGTTGCTGGCTCCTCGTCGAGGGGGAGACGGAATCCTGGCTCCTGCCCGAGGTGGCGCGGCTCCTCGGCGAGGACTTCCCCGCCGAGGGGATCCGCTGCGTCGAGTTCGCGCAGTGCGGGATCGCGCCGATCCTCAAGATGGCCCGCGGACTCGGGATCGAGTGGCACCTCCTCGCCGACGGCGACGAGGCCGGGCGGCACTACGTCCGCGTGGCCCGCTCCTTCCTCGCGGGCGAGCCGGATCGCGAGCGCGTCACCGGGTTCCGGGCGCGCGACGTGGAGCACTACCTCTGGGCGTCCGGGTTCGCCCACGTCTACCGGAGGGCCGCGGGGGCGGGCACGGGGCTCCCCTCCCTTTTCGGGCGGAGGCGCATACCCGCGACCACGATCATCGACCGCGCGTTGAAGGCGCACGGCAAGCCCCGGATGGCGCTCGAGGCCGCCGAGGCGATGGCCGCTCCCGGCTCGCCCGGCGTTCCGGGGGTGCTCGCCTCGGTCGTCGAGAAGGTCGTCCGGCTGGCGCGCTTCGGGGTCTGAGGGGCTCGCCCCGCCGGGCCCGCCCCGGGCGGGGCGAGCCTCACGCGGCCCGGAACGTCAGTCGCAGGTGTGCCCGGCGGGCGCCCCGTGCGCTGCGCCGTGGGCCTTCGCGCCCTCGGCGTGGACGGCCTCGACGACCGCCTTCGTGTAGTGCAT
>CALMDF010000547.1 GCA_937864895.1 uncultured Holophagales bacterium
CAGCGCGCCGCCCGCTATTGCCGCGCTGGCGAAGAGCATGGCGAGGAAGAGAAGCCCGCTGCCGAGGAAGACGCTGGCGAAGAGCTTGTCCTCCAGGTCGCCGATCCGGTCCCTCAGGACGCCGATGAACCAGAGGAACGCGACGCCCGCGAACGGCAGGATGTTCAGCGCGAGGGCGATCTTCTGCGGGTCGGAGGGGAGGCCCGCTCCGCCCTGCGCGGGGTCGGCGGGCGCGGCGAGGCGGATCAGGGAGAGGCTGGCGAGGAGGAGGAGCGAGAAGAGGATTCCCGCGACGGCGCCCGCGCGGGGCGCTTTCAGGCTGGCGCGGACGAGGGGCTCGTCGGAGTCGGTCACGCTCCCGAGCGTAATCCGATTCGGGCCCCCCGGGAATCGGCCTGGAGTCGTCGGTTTTCGGCAATCTCGCCGGAGGCGCTCCCGTTCGCACCAGCGGGGCGGCGACGCAGGTGCCGGCGACGGGAAGGTCGCAGCGGTGCGCCTGGGGGCCTGGAGCTCAACGCGCTCGGACGAAGGAGACGTCGAAGGACTGCCGCTCGAGGGCCTGGAAGTAGACGCCCCGGAGCTGGTCGGCCGCCGGGTCGTACGCGAGGGTGTAGGTCGAGCCGGGGTAGTTCACGTCGCGCAGCTCGACGAAGACCTTCACGGCCGCCCCGTCGTGCCAGGCTCTCGCCTGCGCGACGTGGATCGGGTTCGGGTTCAGGTAGGCGGCGTCGAGGGTCCCGTCCTCCCGGGCGCTCCGGAGGTCGAGGACGTAGCCTCCGTCCTGCCGGAGCCAGGGCCCCGTGATCGCCTGGTACGCATCCGGGGCCGTCCTCGCGGCGGGTGAGGGGGCCGACGCGGGAGGGGCGGGGGAGTCGACCCGCCCTCGCGAGAGGAGGAAGCCTGCGGCGAGCGCGAGGGCCGCGACGGCTCCCGCGAGAAGCGCGGTGCGCCCACGGGACGGGGCCGCGGAGACACGGCCCTCCCGGGCCTTTCGCCTCGGGCTCACCGCGCCGCCGGGGAGACCGGCTTACTGTCGTCTTTGATACTCACGATCTTCCACCCCTTCCCGGGAGCCCCGATCGTAAGCGTATTCGCGCGGCCGCGCCGCCGTCCGGCCACGTGAAGGTCCCGCCATCGGCGTCGGTCGAGCACGTGACGACGGTGTCTTCGTCGACGCGCCCCGGGAAGCAGCCGGGAAACCGCGACTGCCATCACCGTCACCGCCGTCCGCGACGGCTGCTGACATCGGCGGCAGGAATCCTCCGTCACGGAACCGCACGAACAACACAAACTGCATTTGCTCAGACACTTCGGCGCGGATCGAGAGGCTGGCTCGCAGTTTGCTAAAGCGAAGACGTGGTGTCCGGAGCGGAACGGCCGCCCCGGGGTTGACAGAGCAAGGTCAGAACAAGGCGGGGCGGCATGCCGCCTCCGCGCCAAGCCGCACAACCGGTGAAAGCCGGTGTCGCAAAGCCACGGGTCCTCGCTCCCCTCCTCCACAACGGACGCAGGACCACCGGGCTGCCGTGGAGACCATGCCGCCTCGCCCCAACGCCGGGCAAAACCCGGTCGCAAGGAGGGGAGCGATGAGGAACGGCAACCGAGGACCTTCACACACGAGCCTGGTGATGCTGATGCTCGGGATCCTGCTCCTGTCCGCCGGCATGGCCGGCGCCCAGGAGCAGGTCTGGCCGGTGAAGACGAAGCTGCTGGGCAACTTCGACACCGTCGAGACGTGGATCCCCGTGGGCGACGTCACGATCTCGAACACGAAGGACGAGCTCACGATCGACGTCGTCCCGTCCAACGGCCGCGGGATCGCCAAGATCGGCGTCCACCTCGCGTCGGACCCCGCCTTGCTCGCGGCGATCCTCGACAACAAGGGACAGCCCAAGCTCAGCAACTTCACCTACGTCACCGAGTACAAGAAGGCCGCTGCCTCGCACCGCCAGGTGGTGGACATGAAGACGCTCGACGTCTGCTGGGCGGTCGACCCCGACAAGTGCCCGCCGAACCGCTACATCGTGGTCGGGGTCGAGCTGCAGGGGCTCGAGGAGATGGCCTACGCCAGCAACGGCGGCATCTTCGACCGGTACATCCCGAAGATGATGGAAGGTCTCGCCTGGGGCCTCTATGTCACCTACCCCCTGGCGAAGGCCGAGCCCGGGCACTTCGTCGACGCCAACGTCAGCGGTC
>CALMDF010000548.1 GCA_937864895.1 uncultured Holophagales bacterium
CCGGGCGATCGCGCGCGAGGTCGACTTCTTCAGCGTCGGGTCGAACGACCTCGCGCAGTACCTCTTTGCGGTCGACCGGGAGGACACCCGTCTCGCCCACCTCGGGAGCCCGTTCCACCCGGCGTTCCTCAGGATCCTCTCGGACGCCGTCGAGGGGGCCCACGAGGCGGGCCGCTGGATCGGCCTCTGCGGCGAGCTCGGGGCCCGTCCCCTCGCCGCGCCTCTCCTCCTCGGCCTCGGCTTCGACGAGGTGAGCGTCTCGCCGCCGCGGGTCCTCCTCGCGAAGGCGGCGTTTCGCCGGACGACGACGCGCGGCGGGCGCGCGATCCTCGCCGAGGCGCTCGGGAAGGCGACGGCGGGCGAGGTGGAGGCTCTCCTCGTCGAACGCGTCCCGGCGACGCGCGCCCTCGTCGATGCCGGGACGGTCCGGGTCGCGTCGCGGAGCCGGAGCCGCGACGAGGCGATCCGCGAGCTGGCCGACCTCCTCCAGCTCACGGGACGCGTCGACGACGCGGACCGGGTCGAGGACGCGATCCACGCGCGGGAGGAGTCGGCCTCCACCGCGGTCGGCTTCGGCGTCGCGATCCCCCACTGCGTCTCCCCGCACGTCAGGGCCGACTCGATCGCGGCCGTCCGCCTCTCGCAGCCCGTCGCGTGGGGCCCCGGGGGAGACCCGGTCGGGCTCGCGATCCTGATCGCGGTGAGGCCCGGGGCGGCGGGGGCGAGGCACCTGAAGACGATCTCGGCCCTCTCGCGGCGGCTCGGCGACGACCCGTTCCGGGAGAGCCTCCTCGCAGCCCCGGACGACGCCGCGGCAGCCGAGCTCCTCTCCGGGGCGGCCGGCACCAGCAAGGGGGACTAGGCCATGCGACAGCTCGCGGCCCGCCTCCTCGCGACGCTCCCCGGCAGCGGCGGACCGGGACGGTCCGGAGGGCGCCCCGCGCCCGCGGTGCGGGGAAGGACCCGGGAACCGGCATGACCTGGCGCGTCACGGTCGCGGCCGTCGTCGAACGGAACGGGAGGTTCCTCGTGGTGGAGGAGAAGGACCCGGGTTCGGGCGAGACCGTCTGGAACCAGCCCGCGGGGCACGTGGATCCCGGCGAGGCGATCCTCCCCGCCGTCGTCCGCGAGACCCTCGAGGAGACCGGGCTCGACCTGACGCCGACCGCCCTCGTCGGCGTCTACCAGCTTCGCGCGCGCGACGGGCGGGACTACTGCCGCGTCTGCTTCGCCGGAACGGTCCCGGACGGCGTCGAGGCCCGTCCCCTCGACCCGGAGATCCTCGGGTGCCGCTGGCTCACGCGGGACGAGATCGCCGCGGGGAGGCCCCGGTCGGGTGTCGTCGTCCGCTGCATCGACGACTGGCTCTCGGGAAGGGGACACCCGCTCTCGGCCGTCGCAGGGCTCCTCGACGAGCGGACGGGCGGATGAGCGGCCCCCCGTCGACCGGGGCGTCGCCGGGCCGGGCGGCGATCCTGGCCGCGGTGATGGCCGGAGCGATCCTCGGGCCGATCGACGCGAGCATCGTGAACGTCGTGCTCCCGACGCTCTCGAAGTCGTTCTCGGCGAGCCTCGCCGCGGTGCAGTGGGTGCCCATGGCCTACCTCCTCGCGAGCGGGAGCCTGGTCCTCTTCTTCGGGCGGCTCGGCGACCTGCGCGGTCACAGGCGCGTCTTTCTCGGCGGGCTCCTCGCGTTCGTCGGGGCGTCGCTCCTCTGCGCGGCGGCGCCCACGATCTCCGCCCTCGTCGCCTTCCGGGCGCTCCAGGGGGTGGCGGCGGCGGCGCTCAGCTCGGTTCCGCTCGCGATCCTCACGGCGACGTTCCCTCCCGCCGAGCGCGGGAAGGCGATCGGGCTCTTCGCCGCCAGCATCTCGGTCGGCCTCGCGGTGGGGCCGAGCCTGGGCGGCTTCCTGGCGGCGACGTTCGGGTGGCGCGCGGCGTTTCTCGTGAACCTCCCGTTCGGCCTTTCCGCGTGGGCCTTCGCCCGGCGGGTCCTCCCGGAAGTCCCGAGGCGGCCGGGACGGCTCGACCTCCCGGGCGCGGCGACCGCCCTCGGGGCGCTCGCAGGGCTCCTCCTCTTCGTGAACCGAGCGCAGCAGGAGGGGCTCTCGGCGCGGACGGCCCCGCTCCTCCTCTCCGCGGTCCTCTGCGGCGTCCTCTTCGTCCGCCTCGAGCGGCGCGCGTCCGAGCCGATGGTCGCCCTGTCGATCTTCGAGAGCCGGAAGGTCGCGCTCGGCTGCTCGGCGGCGGTCCTGAACTTCATGGCGCAGTACGTCGTCGTCTTCCTGACGCCCTTTCTCCTGAGCCGCCTCCTCGGCGCGGGACCGGGGCGCGTCGGCCTCGTCCTGACGGCGTTCCCGCTCGCCGTCCTCTCCGTCGCACCCTTCGCCGGGGCGCTCTCCGACCGGGTCGGATCCGCCCTCCCGGCGGCGGCGGGGGCGCTCGTCTCGGCCGCCGCGTGCGTCCTCCTCGCGACGATGCCCGCGGGCGCGGGGGAGGGGGACGTCGCCTGGCGGCTCGCCCTCTTCGGAATGGGAACGGGGCTCTTCCAGTCGCCCAACAACAGCTCGGTCATGGGGAGCGTCCCGAAGCCTCACCTCGGGGTCGCCGGGGGCCTCCTCGGCACGGCCCGCACGCTCGGCATGGTCCTCGGCGTCGCGGCGGCCGGGGCGGTCCTCTACGCCTTCGTCCCGGCGTCGGCCCTGCGCGACGGAGGCCTCGCGCCGGGGCAGGCCGCGGCCTTCGCCGCGGGCGTTCGCCGCGCTTACGCGGCCGGCGCCGTCTTCGCCGCGGCCGCCGCGTTCCTCGCGTGGGCGGGGAGCGGCGGGCGGCGCGCGACGCTCCGCCCTGCGTAGCCGGTCGAGGTCGGCCGCGAGACGGGGCTACGAGGCGGGACGGCCGGTCGCGGGCGGGCCGCCCTCGCCCTCGAGGCGGATCGGTCCCTGCTTTTCGGGGAAGCGGCCTTTCATGCCGGCGTAGAACGCCCGGACGAAGTCCATGTCGACCCGCAGGTCTCCCGTCGGGCGGAAGAGGGGCCCGAGGCCCGCGCGCCGCCGCGGGAAGTCGAGGAAGGCGAGGCAGATCGGGACGTTCGCGGTGCGGGCCACCCAGTAGAAGCCGCTCTTCCAGTACGAGAGGTTCGAGCGCGATCCCTCGGGGGGAATCGCGAGGACGAGGCGCTCCCGCGACGAGAAGAGGGCCGCGAGCTGCTCGACCCGGTTCCCACGCGAGCGGCGGTCGATGGGAATCCCGCCGAGGGAACGGAGGAGCGCCCCGAACGGGAAGCGGAAGAGAGTGTGCTTGCCGACCCACGAGGGCCAGGCGCCGAGCGCCAGCCCCGAGAGGAGCATCAGGACGAGGTCCCAGTTGCTCGTGTGCGGGGCGGCGATGAGGACCCACTTCGGCTCCTCGGGCACGGTCCCCTCGACCCGCCAGCCGGCCAGCCGGAGGAGGAGGCGCGCCGGGGGACCGAAGAGACGCGCCCAGAGGGTGCGGTGAGGGGCCGGCCCGGGAGAGGGGGGGACGGGCCCGCCTGGCTTCGGAATCGACATCGGACCGCGGAGGATAGACCCATCCGCCCGGAAGGCGGGTCCGCGGGGGTCCGGGGCGTCGGGGCGCTTGACGCGCCGGCGCACACGGCGGCATGGTCGGCCGACGATGACGACGGCGGCGAAACGGAAGCCCGGCGGGTTCGATCCGGGTCTGGCCGCGCACCCGACGCGGGAGCTGCCGGTCGCCGAGGTCGTCGACCTCCTCGAGCTGACGCACGCCGCCGGGAGGATCCGTGAGTACCGCGAGCGGATGCGCGCGGGCGACCTCTTCCCGCCCGTCTCCGTCGTGAGGCTCTTCGGCCGCTGGCTCGTCGCCGACGGCCACAAGCGCTACGCCGCCTGGAGGGGGCTCGGGTCCACGCGGGTCGTCGTGGAGGTCTGGCCGGTCCGGACCTGGCTGGCGGACCAGGCGGGGCAGGCGGGGCGCAACGCGAGGAAGAACGGGCGGATCCTGTCCCGCCTCTTCGTCGACCCGCGCGAGTCGGCCCTCCTCGCGCGCGCCACCGCGGGGCACTGGAAGAGGGTCGCGCTCTCCCTCGTCCGAAGGGCGAGCCGGCGCGGAAAACCGCCCGAGAGCCTCCCGGCGTGATCGCCGCGCGGGTCTTCGGCGTGGGGCTCTTCGCGGCGGTGGTCCTCATCCCGCTCGCCCACCTCTCCCTTTTCGCGATCCCGGGGCGGGTCGCGCTCGTGGCGGCGGGCGTGGCGGGCCTCGTGCTCGCCGTCCGGGAACGGCGACGGCCCGTCGGCACGGTGGTCGAGGCCGCGTTCCTCCTCTTCGTGGTTCTGTCGGCGGCGTCCGTCCTCGTCTCGGTCGACGTCGTCGCGAGCGGAAGAGCCGCGTCGAAGGTGCTCCTGCGCCAGCTCGTCCTCTTCCTCCTCGTGGCCGGGCTCGCGAGGGAAGGGGAGAGGCGGAGGTCGGTCGCGGCCGCGCTCGGGCTCTCGGGCCTCCTCCTCGCCTTCGACGCGGCCCTCCTCTGGGCGGGAGAGACGAGGAACGTCTTCGGGGGCCTCACCGGGCGCGGGCTCGACTACAACACCCTCTGCATGCTGCTTCTCCCGGCGCTGGCCGCGCTCCTCGCTCTCGCGACGGCCGTCCAGACCCCGGGCGGGGCGGCCGCGTGGGGGACCGCGGCGGCGCTCGTGACGGCCGCATCCTGGGCCACGTTCTCGAGGATCGGCTGGGGCGCCCTCGTCCTCCTCGTCGCGACCTTCGCCTTCGCGTCACGCGGGAGGTGGGCCCGCCCCCTCGCCGCGGTGGCGGCCGGGACCCTCCTCTTCCTCGCCCTCTTCCGGGACCCGCTCGCCTACCTCACCGTCACGGACAACGACCGGTTCCTCGTCTCGTGGGAGGAGGAGCTGACGCCGGAGATGACGAAGAGGATGGCCCTGCGCGACGTCCTGACGATGAACTCCCGCCTCGAGTACGCGTGGGTGCCGGCGCTGCGCCTCGTGGCCGAGCGGCCCCTCCTCGGCGCGGGGTACGGTCCCGAGACCTTCGCGAAGGTCGTCCCGCGCGACCGGCGGGTCCTCTTCCACGAGCACAGTGCGCTCCTCGCCGTCGCCGTCCAGAGCGGCGTCCCGGCGGCGCTCGCGCTCGGGACCGTTCTGCTGGCGCTCGCCGCGGGCCTCGGCCGGCCCGCGCTCCGCGCCTTCGTCGGGAGCGCGGACGACGCTCTTCGGGCAGGGCTCCTCGCGGCGGTCGTCGGTGTCCACCTCTTCCAGGGGCTGGGAGAGCCGGTCAACGGCCGTCAGATGGGTCTCCAGCTCGCGGTCGTGGCGGGCCTCGCGGTGGCGCTCCCGCGCCCGGGGGGAGCCGCGGCGTGAGCGAGGGGATCCTCGCGCCGCGTGCCGGCCGCCGGCTCCTCCTCCGCATCGTGAAGGACACCGCCGTGGACCGCGGGCGTCTCGCCGGCGCCGCGGCGACTCTCGCGGCGGTGGCGGGGATCCAGCTCCTCCTCACCTGGCTCGTGAAGGAATGGCTCGAGGGGCCTCTCACCGGCGGCTCGTTCGTTCCGGTGCGGACACTCCTCGTGAAGGCCGCGCTCGCAACCGTCCTCCTCGCCGTCGCCGTCGTCCTCTCCCGCTACCTCGTCGCGAGCGTGAACCAGAGGCTCCTCGAGCGCCTGCGCGAGCGGGCCGTGCGGCGCGTCCTCGCGAGCCGGGCCTCGGCGGTGAGGAGCCGCCCCTCGGGAGAGTTCGTCTCGCGCGTCTTCGGGGACGCGAGCAGCCTGTCGGGCTTCGTCGAGACCCTGCTGAAGCGGCTCGTCGGCGACGGCCTCGACGCGCTCGGCTCGATCGCCGTCGCGTTCGTCGTCGAGTGGCGCCTCGCCCTCGCGGCGGTCGCCCTCGTGCCGCTCCTCGGATTCCTCCTCGACCGGATCGGGCGCCGGGTGCGGCGGCAGGGGAGCCTCGCGCAGAGGGAGGCCGGCGAGCTGCACGCCGTCTTCTCCGAGCAGCTCCAGGGGATCACGACGATCCAGGGGTACGGGGCCCAGGAGCGGGAGGCGGAGAGGTTCGCGGCGACGAACGCGCGCTACCGGGGACGGGTCCTCCGGGCGGAGCTCTGGTCGGCCGTCGTTCTGGCCGCGGTCTTCCTCGTGACGGGGACGGCCTTCCTCGGGGCGATCGGGTGGGGAAGCCGCCTCGCTCTCGCGAAGGAGCTGACGCCGGCCGGCCTCCTGGCCTTCTGCCTCTTCGCGGCGCGGACGGTCGAGCCGCTGCGGCGGCTCTCCGAGGTCCACGCGATGCTCCAGCGGACGCTCGCAGCGGCCGCGCGCGTCTACGAGGTCGTCGACTTCGGGTACCTCGAGCGGGAGGGCGGGACGCCTCTCCCGCGCCCCGCTCGCGGAAGCCTCGCCCTCGAGGGGCTTCGTTTCCGGCACCACCCGGACCGTCCGCTGCTCGAGGGCCTCGACCTCGTCGTCGCGCCGGGCGAGACCCTCGCCGTCGTCGCGTCGAGCGGGGGAGGGAAGAGCACGCTCGCGGCCATCCTCGCGGGGTTCCTCCCGCCCGGCGACGGCCGGGTCCTCGTCGACGGCGTGGACGTCTCCGCGGCGGACCTCCGCGACCTGCGTGCCTCCGTCCGTCTCGTCGAGCAGGACCCCTTCGTCTTCCGCGGGACGCTCGCGGAGAACGTCCTCTTCGGCCGGCCCGGCGCCACGCGCGCCGAGGTGGGCGAAGCGCTCCGGCTCGCCGGCCTCTCGGACCTCGTCGCCTCGCTGCCCGCCGGCATCGACGGCAGCCTCCTCGAGGCGGGGCGGAACCTTTCGGGCGGCCAGAAGCAGCGGATCGCCCTCGCCCGCGCCGTCCTCTCGGACCCGCCCGTCCTCGTCCTCGACGAGGCGACGAGCGCCCTCGACAGCGAGACGGAGGGGCGCCTCCTCGACGCGCTCTCCCCGTGGCTCTCGCGGAGGACCGTGATCGTCATGGCCCACCGGCTCTCGACGGTCGCCCGCCTTCCGAGGCTCGTCGTCCTCGACGGCGGGCGCTTCGCCGGGGACGGGCCGGCGCAGTCCCTCCTCGAGGGCTGCCCTCCCTTCCGCGCCCTCTTCGCCGAACAGGTGGAGCCGGTTCCCGGCCTCGCGACGTGAGGACGACCTTCGTCGTCGACCGCTGGGAGGCCGCGCGCGGCGGTCAGGAGGGGTCTCTCGCCGCCCTCGCGGGGGAGCTCGCGCGGCGCGAGGTCGAGGTCCGGGTCCTCTGCCGCGAGGGCGTGGAAACGCGCCCGGGGATCTTCGTCGAGCCACTCGTTCCCCCCGGGGGCGGGGCCTCCGGCGAGAGGCGCTTCCTCGAGGCCGCGGCGCGGAAGGCCGCCGCGGCCGAGGGGCCCGTCCTCGCCCCGAGGCTCGTCCCCTTCGCCACGCACGTCCAGCTGCACGGCGGTCTCTTCGCCGACGCCCTCGAGGCGGAGCGCGAGTCGATGGAGGGGCTTCGACGCGCCCTCTTCCCCCTGGGAACGGCGCTGAACGGCCGGCGCAGGCTTCTCGCGCGGGTCGAGAGGCGGGTCCTCTCGGGCCCCTGCCCGAGCGTCATGGTCTGGGCGGGCGCCCTGAAGAAACGGCTCCTCGACCTCGGCGTCCCCGACGGGGCGATCCGCGTCTCGCCGCCGGGGGTCGACCTCGCGCTCTTCCAGCCGGAAGCGGGGGCCCCGGCCGCGGGCCGGGTTGCCGACTTCCTCTTCATCGCCCACAACGCGCGGCTGAAGGGCCTTGGCCCGGGTCTGGAGGCCCTGCGTCTCGCGAGGCAGGGAGGGCTTCCCGCCCGGCTCGCCGTCGTCGGGCGGGGAGCCGAGGGCCCGTGGAGGCGGCTCGCCTCGCGCCTCGGCGTCGGGGACGCCGTAACCTTCGAGGGCCCGCTGCCGCAGCGCGAGGTCGTCCGGAGGCTCCGGGGCGCGACCGCCCTCCTGCACCCGACGTTCCTCGACCCCTGTTCCCTCGCCTGCCTCGAGGCCGCCGCCTGCGGGCTCCCCGTGATCACGACGCTGCGCAATGGCGCGGCCGGGAGGCTGGCGGCGGCGGAAGCGGCGATCGTCGTGGACGACCCGAGAGACGTGGACGGTCTCGCCCGGGCGATGGAGGAGGCCGCGGAGCCCTCCCGGCGCGCAGCGCTCCTGGACGCCGCGCTGCGTCTCAGGCCTTCCCTCGACGCGCGACGCCACCTCGACGAGGTCGTCGACTGGCTCGGCGTCGGCTGAGGCGGCTCAGGCGCGAACGAAGAGGATGCCGGCCTCCCTCCGCGCCCCGCTCTCCGTGAGGAAGCGGGGCGGGAAGGCGGCGACGATTCGCGACCGGAGATCTTCCGGCCCTCCCGTGACGGCGACGAGGCCGCCCGGCCGGACCAGGGCCGCCCAGGGCGCGGCCGCCCGCGGGTCCGGGGCGAGCCGCCGGGCGTCGAGGATGAGGAGGTCCGCCTCGCCGTCGAGGGCCCGGGCGGCCCACCCTACGGTTCCCTCGTCGAGCGGATCGGCGCGCCGGAGGAAGAGCTTCTGCGGGGTCGGCACGAGGGCCTCCGTCGTCGCCCGCTTCGACTCCTCTCCCGGGTCGTCGAGCTCCCAGTCCGGGAGGTCGACCGTCACGAGGGTGGCCGTGCGCCGCGCGGCGCGGCTCGCGAGAAAGAGACCGGCGCCGTGGCGGGTCCCGACCTCGACGACGCGCGAAGGGCTTTCGGCGCGGACGCGTCGGGCGAGCGCGCGCGCGTCGCGGGAGGACAGCCCCAGCCCGAGCCTCCGGGCGCGCGCGGCGATCCTCGACGCGGGGAGAAGGGCGGCGGGAAGCAAGTGGCGAGCGGCGCGAGGGACCGCGGCGGGAGACGCGGGCGGCTCGAGGCCTTCGCCGACGTCTCCGAGGGGTGCCACCTCCTCCCCCGCGAGGAAGGCCTCGAGCCGTCGCGAGAGCTCGGCCTCGAGCGCGGCGCGACGGGCGGACTGGGGATCGGAGGAGAGCGCCTCGGAGGCGAAGCGGTGGAACGGGTGGGCCCTCTCGCCGCGTTGCACGAGGCCGCGGAGGGACGCCTGGCCGTAGTGCCTCACGACGCCCCGGAAGGAGAACCGCCGCCACGGGAGCCCCTTCTCGTCGACGGCGGCGAAGAAATCGAGGCCCGGGGCGCCGCCCCGCGCGAAGGGAGGCAGGCCGAGGTACGCCTCGCGCGCGAGGACGAGGTGGCAGAGGTAGGCGTAGAGCTGGGGGGGGTCGGGGTGGGCCTGCCCCGCGAAGACGTCGCCGGAGCCGGCGAGGTCGGGAAGCCGTTCGAACGGGCCGACGATCTCGCAGTCCGTGTCGAGGACGAGGACCGATTTCGAGAGGACGGGGCCTCGCAGGAGGCGGTCGAGCGCCGGGCCGTGGCCGAGGTTCGTCTCCGAGCGGTGGACCCGGAGCGCCGGGAGGATTGCGCGATACCGCTCGAGAACCGTGGGACTCTCGTCGGGAGAGGCGTTGTCCCACACGTGGATCTCGCCGAGGAGGCCGCGGGAGGAGGGGCCGCGGAGCGAGGCGAGGAGGTTCTGAAGCCAGGCCGCCGCGCCGTACGAGACGATCGCGGCGTCGAGGGTCACGCCGGGACCTCGACGGTCGCGCCGAGCAGGCGGCGGAGACGCCGGGCCGCGAGACGCGCGACCGTCGCCCCGGCCTTGCCGATCTCTCCTCGCGAGATCTTCGACCGCCCCTCTCGGCGGTCCCGGAAGCGTATGGGGACCTCCTCGACGACGGAGCCCTTCTCCTCGAGGAGGAACGTCGTCTCGAGGAGGAACGAGTAGCCCGAGGAGACGACGCCCGCCGCGAGAAGCGTCCCGGCGGCGTGGCGCCGGTAGACGCGGAATCCCGCGGTCGCGTCCCGCGTTTCGAGACCGAGCGTCGCTTGCGCCGCGAGGTTCGCCGCGCGGCTGAGGAGACGCCGCGAGAGCGGGGAGTCGACCGCGCCCCCGCCGGGAACGTAGCGGGAGCCGATGACGACGTCGGCGCGACCGGACGCCTCGAGGAGTGCGGGGAGCCGTTCGGGCTCGTGCGAGAGGCCGGCGTCCATCGTCGCGACACGGGAGGCCCCCGAGCCGAGGGCCGCTTCGATCCCGGCGAGGTACGCGGTGCCGAGCCCGAGCTTGCCGGGCCGGTGGAGGACCGCGACGCGGCCCGGGTTCTCCCGCGCGAGCGCGTCGGCGATCGCTCCCGTCTCGTCGGGAGAGGCGTCGTCGACGACGACGAGATGGATCCCCTCGTCGAGCGCGAGGAGCCGCCGCGCCAGGCCCGGTAGATTTTCCGCCTCGCCGGACGTCGGGACGACGACGAACGTCGGGCCGCCCGGGCCGGCCGGAGTCGCGAGGGCTCTTTCCCGCTCCGGCGCCGGGCGACGGCGCTCGACGACGAGGAGCGCCAGGAGGCCGAGGAGGAGGGCCGTGAAGAGACCGAGGCCGTGGAGGAGATCGACGGTCTTTTCCCCGGCGACGGCGCGGTTCAGGACGAGGAGGACGAGGATCCAGGCCCCGAGGAGGAGTGCGGCCGGGGCGCCGAGCCTCCTGCGGAGGGCGACACGGTGCCCGAGGACGACGAGGGCCGGCAGGACGGCGACGGCGTGGGAGCGCCACGCGATCGGGGAGAGGAGGACGGCGAGGAGGGCGACCGAGGCCAGTTCGACGGAGATCTCGGGCGAGAGCCGGGTGGTGACCGGGCGTCGGAACAGCCAGGCCGTTCCGGCGAGGAGCGCCGCGGCGGCGAGGGCGCTGGCGACGGACGCCGCCGCCGGCGAGAAGCCGGGGAAGCCGGGCCCTGCGCCGTCCCGGGTGGGGCCGTGGCCTGAGGGCGGCGCCGCGAGGAGTCTTCCGAGGACGGGCCGGAGGGCGAGGTTGCCGACGGGCTCCGGGCCGAGGACGCCGGAGGCCGGGTCCCCCGAGGTGAAACCCGGGGCGACGTTCGCGGCCCACGTCTTCACGTGCCGCGCGAACGACACCGGGCCGGTGAGAAGCGCGGGAGCCGCGGTGACGGCTGCGGCGGCGAGGAGGCCGGCGGCGAGAGCGCGCCACTGCCGCTTCCACGCGAGCCACGCGAGGAAGAGCGCCGGAGTCCACTTCAGAGCCGTCGCGATTCCGACGAGAGCGCCGCCCGCCGCGTCGTGCCCCCGCACCCAGAAGAGAAGACCCGTGAAGACGAGCGCGAGGAGGGCCGTGTTGGGCCCGCCGTCGGCGAGGTCGCGGAGGAGGAACCTCGAGGCGAGGACGAGCGCCGCCGCGTCGATCCAGAAGAGCTCCTCCCGCGTCGCGCGGGCCGGGCGCAGGAGACGGTGGAGGACGGCGAGGAGGACGGCCGCCGCGAGGAGGCCCGCGAGGAACGTGACGGCGGCCGCGGCCCGCGGCGGGAGGAGGACGAGCGGAACGTGGGCGAGAGCCCAGGCCGGGGCGTACGGGAGGTTCAGGCCCCCCGCGTAGAGGAAGCGCCCGTCGAGGAGGCGGCGCGCCCACTCGACGTGGTTGCCGAGGTCGCCACGGGGCACGATGATGATCGAGGCCCCCTGGCTGACGACCGCAGCTGCGAGGACGAGAACGGCGGCGCGTCGTGCCGCGACCGGGCGGAAGCGCCCCCGGGCCGGCGCGCCCGGGCGGTCCGGCGTTCTCTCCTCGAGGCCCTGCACGTGCAAGGATTCTACGGGCGCCGCCCCGGCGGGCGGCCGGGCGTGAGGGCGCCCCTCCCGCGAGAGCAGAAGTTCCTCCGCGTCGCGCTCCCGCTCGCGGCCTTCGTCGTGGCGGCTCTCGGCGTGCGGCCCTGGCCGGGGGTTGGAACGACGGGAGCCGCCTCGCGGCGGCCGAGTCGCTCGCCGAGCGCGGGACGCTCGACCAGATCCTCGTCGACGGGCGGTTCTACTCGGACAAGCCGCCGGTGCCGTCGATCGCGATGGCCGCGGTGTGGAAGGTCGCACGCGCGGCCGGCGCGCCCCGCGTCGCGGGCGGCCCGGGCCTGTTCGCGCGAGTCATGGGCCTCCTCCTCGCCGTCCTCTCGACGCTCGGCGGAGAGGTCGTAGACGAGGAACGTCCGCGTGCGGAACGCGGGTTCGCGGGAGCGCAGCTCGAGGAGCCAGGGGGGGGAGCGGCTCGGGGAAGCAGGCCCCGTGGACGAGCGTCGTCCCCGCCGCGAGGAGATCGCCGGAGAGGGATGCCGCCACCTCGGCGAGCTCGCTGCGTGGAGGGGCGAGCAGGTCGACGCGACGGAAGGGAGCTCTCTCCGCCGCAGGGTCGGTCCCGAAGTACCAGACGTCGAGCGACGCGACGCCCCGTTCCGCCGCGAGCCGGCGCAGCGCCGGGAGGCCCTGCCCCCAGTCGTGGTTCGAGTCGGAGAGCGCGAGATGGCCGCGGCCGGTGCCGCCTGCGAGGACGTTCGCGTAGCAGAGGGCGTCCGGGAAGACGCGAACGCTCGCGGCGAGGGAGGAGAGGGGAAGGCGGGCGGCAAGCGCAACGAGGAGGGCGCGCCGGCCGGGCCGCATCTCCCTCGCGCCGGCGGCGGTGACGGCCGCCGCGGCGGCGACGGCGACGAGGAGGAGCGCGAGACCGAGGAGGACGCCCGGGGAGAGCTTCAACGCGAGGGCGACGGGGAAGTACCACGGCACCGCGCGCCGGTGTGTCTCACCGAGGAGGTAGACGCCGTGGCCGAGGACGTTGTGCTTGAGCTGGCGGGCGATCCCCTCGAGGGCGTTCGGGAAGACGCGGAGGTTTCTGGCGACCAGCTGCGCGGCCGTCCCGGCGGACCCGTCCTGGCGCTCGGCCCACGCGAGGAAGCTCCGTT
This sequence comes from uncultured Holophagales bacterium, assembly GCA_937864895.1. GTDB lineage: Bacteria > Acidobacteriota > Thermoanaerobaculia > UBA5066 > UBA5066 > UBA5066. The sequence continues at coordinate 12,809 of CALMDF010000548.1, forward strand.
CCGGGCGGAAGTCGCTCCCGCAGTAGAGGAGCGCGCCGAGGAGGGCGAGGAGCGCCACCTGCGCGAGGTCGCGGCCGAAGGGACGGAGCGCTTCGCGGACGGAACGGAGAGAGGGAAGGCGTCCCTCGACCCGGAGCCGGTGGAGCTCGCCGGCGAGGAGAAGGACGGGCCCGAACGCGACGGCGGACGCCTTCGCGAGGAGCGACCCGGCGGCCCAGAGCGCGGGGAGCCCGACGCGGCGGGGCCAGCGCCCGCCCCGTCCCGAGAGGAAGGCGTCGAGCTGGCCGAGGAGGAGCCCCGAAACGGCCACGTCCGTTGTCGCGAGGGAGCCGTGCGCCAGGATCGCCGGCTCCGCCGCGAGGAGGAGGGCCGCGAGGCGTCCGCCCCAGGGGCCGCCGGCGCGACGCCCGAGGCGCATCCCCGCGCCGAGGAGGATCGCCAGGAACGGGAGGGCCCCGGCGCGGGCGAGCGGGAGGAGGACGTCGAGGTCGGAGCGAGGGTCGAAGGGGCCGCCGCCGAGCTTCTCCGCCAGCGCGAGGGGGAGCGTCGCGACGTCGACGGGAAGGGGCATCGTCCCGAGCTTCAGGAGGCCCGCGTGGCTTCCCGTGCGAAAGACGGCGAGCCCCTCGGCGACGTACGTCGTCTCGTCGAACGCTGGCCCGATGCGCGACGCCGTCCCGCGGGCGTAGAGCGCCGCGAAGGCGAAGGCCGAGACGAGGACGAGGGCGTCGAGGACGCGGTCGCGGCGGGAACGTTCGGGCATCGGCAGCTCGCGCCGATTCTAGGGACGCTCCCTACAATCGCCCCCTCGCAAGTGACCGAAGACCTCGTTCTCGTCTCCGCGGCGGACCACGCCTTCCACGGCCTTCTCCGGGGCCTTCTCGACTCGCTCGCGGCAGACGCCGGGACGAGGCGGGTCTCCGTGGGGGTCCTCGACGTCGGCCTCCTTCCGTCCGAGCGGGAGGAGCTGGAGGCGCGCGGCGTCCGCGTCGCCACGCCCGGGTGGGACATCCCGTTCGCGGGGAGCGACGCCCGTCCGCGCTCCTTCCGGGCGAACGTCTCCCGCCCGTTCCTCCCGGCGCATTTCCCTGGCTTTTCCTGCTACGCGTGGATCGACGCGGATGCGTGGGTCCAGCGGCCGGAGGCGATCGCCCTCCTTCGCGAAGGGGCGCGCGGCGGCCGCCTCGCCGTCGCGGCCGAGACCGACCCGGGCTACGACCGGGGCAGCCAGGGGCGCGTCCTTCGCCGCTTCCTCCGCCGGACCTACCGCGAGAGCCTCGGCTTCGTCGGCGCGTTCGGCCTCGCGGCGCGGGTCCCGCTGAACGTCGGGGTCTTCGCCCTCGAGGCGGACGCGCCGCACTGGGAGGCGTGGCGCGCGTCCCTCGCGAGCGTCCTCCGCCGGAAGCCGACCTTCTACGCCGAGCAGGTCTCTTTGAACGCGGCGGTGCGGCGCGGCCGCCTCCCGGTCTCGCTGCTGCCCGCGTCGATGAACTGGATCTGCGGGCACGGGCGGCCCCTCGCCGACCCGGCGACGGGCGCGCTCCTCCAGACTTTCGCGCCGCACGAGCCCCTTCACGTCGTCCACCTGACGAGCTGGACGAAGACGCGGGCCCACGCCCTGCGCACTCCCGGAGGCGGGAGCGTGACGCGCTGGCTCACCCGCGACGGAGCGTCCCCGGCCTGAGCGAGAGGGCCCGGAGCCGGAGCGCCTCGACGAGCGTCGGGGCGAGGCGGGCCCGCGCCCGGAAGAGCCCGCGCCGGGCCGGCGAGAGGAGTCGCGCGGGAAGGCCCCACTCGGCCTCGAGCCGGTCGTAGAGGGCCGCAACCTCCTCGATCTCCAGCTCCTTCCTCCGGCTCAGCCCGCCGGCGTGGACGCGGTAGCGGACGAGGGGCTCGGGGTGTCCGGCGAGGGGGCGCGTCCGGGCGACGCGGAGCCAGAGCTCGTAGTCCGGGGTGACCTCCGCCTCCTCGGAGAAGAAGCCCGCTTCCTCGAGAGCCTCCCTCCGTGCGAGAACCGACGAGAGGGGAACGCAGTTGCCGCGGAGGAGACGGGCCAGGCCGACGCGCGGGGGAACGCGACGGGGCCACGGGCCTTGCGCCTCGCCGAACCTGAGAACGGGGCCGAAGACGAGACCGGCCCAGGGCGCAGCCTCGAGGGCGGCGAGGTGCGCCTCGAGCTTCCGGTGCAGCCAGAGGTCGTCGTCGTCGAGAAACGCGACGAAGGGGGACGAGGCCTGCCGGAGCGCCGCGTTCCTCACGGCCCCGTGCCGGCCGGAGAAGCCCAGCGGGAGGTGCCTCGCACCGGGGGCGCCCGACGCCGCGACGACGCGCGCCGTTTCTTCCGTCCCGCCGTCCTCGGCGACGAGCGTCTCGAGGTCGCGGAACGTCTGGGCGGCTACCGAGGCGAGCGCCTCGGCGAGGAGAGCGGGCCGCCGGTGCGTGGCGAGGACCACCGTGATGCGTGGCACGTCTCAGGTTACTCCCGGCCCCGCCAGCCCCGTCCCGCCTCGAATTCCCGTAACCTCGGGGCTGTGTTGGGCCTCCTCGTCGCGGCCCCGCTCCTTGCTTCGTCTCCGGACGGCCCGGTCTCGCCGTCGAAGGAGGAGCCTCCCGCCGCGGCTCTCGCCCGGTTCGCCTGGCGCGCCCTCGGCGACGACCCGGCCGCCTCGCCCGAGGACGCCTACAAGTGGCTTTTCCAGGCGGCCCGGGGCGGCGAGCACGCGGCCCCGTCGGAGGACGCCGCCCGCGCCTGGCTGGCGAGGGAGTGGGCCACCCTCGGCGAGGCCGCGCCGGGCGAGCCCCTCGTCGTCCCTCTTCGCCCCGACGGGGGGATCGTCCGGCTGAACCTGAGGCCCTACCGTGCGGCGGGGGGGGATCCCGAGGCGCTCCTCGCGGCGTTTCTCGAGAGCGCGCGGGGCTTCCGGCCGGACCCGGGGCTCTTCGTCGACGCCTGGAGAGAGTTCGGGAGCGGCCTCCCGCCGGACGCGGCCGGGACGATGACGCGCGCCGCCTTCGAGGCGGTCGACCGGGCGTCGGAGGCGGACGGGTGGCCGGCGAGACACCACAGCCCCGCGTACGCCCGGGCGTACGCGCCCGCCTACCGGGTCCGCACGGGCGAGGCGGCCGCCGGCCTCGCCCGTTCCCTCGGGAGGCGTCCGTGAAGGCCGGCGCGCACCCCGACGACGGGGGCTTCATGCGCGAGGCGCTGCGCGCGGCCCGCCGGGCTCCGGCCCACGCGGACGTGCCGATCGGGGCCGTCGTCGTGAAGGACGGTCTCGTCGTCGCCCGCGCC
>CALMDF010000549.1 GCA_937864895.1 uncultured Holophagales bacterium
GTGCGGGGAGATTTCGACGCCGACGGGCACCTGGATTTCGCGCAGGCCTTCGTCCGTCGTGACGGCCCCGAGCCCCTTTTCGACGTCGCCGTCTTCTTCGGCTCGGGCCGCGAGGGCTTCGCCGGACCCGTCTGGGTCCAGCGCGGTCTCGTCCTCGCCGGCGGGGACCTGAGCGTCGACCGTTCGGTCCTCATCGTGACGGAGGACGTCGAGACGGAGGTGTCGAGCCGCTGGAGGTGGGACCCTTCGGCGGGCCGCTTCGTCGACGTCGACGCCGGGAGCGGCGACGGAGAGCCCTGGGCGGAACCGGACGTCCGGGTCGGAACGACGGCCTGAGCCCGTGGGCTCCGACGAGTCCCGCGCGCGGATCGCCGTCCTCCTGCCCACCGGGTTCCCGCACGTCGCGACCTATCTCCTGCCGGCCGGAACCCCGCCGCCCCCCGTGGGTTCCCGCGTGGCGGCACCGTTCGGGCCCCGGCTCCTGACGGGCCTCGTCGCTCCGGGGGAGGTGCCCGTGGTCCCCGAGGGGACGACGGAAAGGGAGATCGTCGCGGTCCTCGACGAGTCGTCTTTCCTTCCCGAGCCGTTCGTCGACCTCCTCCTCAGGGCCGCGGCCTACTACTTCGCGCCGCCAGGGGAGCTGCTGCGCGCCGCGGTTCCGGGCCGTCTCCTCGACCTCGGGGAGGCTTCCTACGTTCCGACGAGCCGCTCGATCGGCGCGCCGCCGCTCGAAGGGCGCGCGGCCGAAGTCCTGTCCGCGCTTCTCGAGATGGGGCGGGCCACGCCGCTCGAGCTCGGGGCGCGACTCGGGAGCCACGGCCTCGGGAAGGCTCTTCGGGCCCTCCTCGACGGAGGCCTCGCGAGAATCCCGTCGGAGGGTATGAGGGCCGCCCGGCCGCCGGTCTCGAGAGGCTGGATCGCGCGAGGAACCGCCGACGACCCACGGCTCGCGCGCCGTCCGAAGCAGAAGGCCGCCCTCGCGCACCTCGCGGCGCTCGGCCGTCCCGCCTCGGCGGCCGAGCTCCGGGCCGCGGGGGCGACGCCCGCCGTCCTCGCCTCTCTCGCGAAGGAGGGCCTCGTCTCCGTCGTCGAGGAGGACCGCCCCGCCGACGCCTCCCGTCACGCCCTGCCGCCCCGGGCCGTCGAGGCTTTCGTCCCGACCGACGCACAGCGCGAGGCCGTCGAAGCGGTCGGCCGGGCCCTGGCGGCGGGGAAGGAGGCACGCTTCCTCCTCGACGGCGTCACGGGAAGCGGGAAGACGGAGGTCTACCTCGCCGCGCTCGAGCGATCCATCGCGCTCGGCCGCCAGGGGATCCTTCTCGTCCCCGAGATCGCGCTCGTTCCCGGGCTCATCCGCCGCGTCGTCGGCCGGTTCGGAACCCGGGTCTCCCTGCTCCACAGCGGGCTGTCGGACGGCGAACGTTCGGCCGCCTGGGAACGCGCCCGCCGCGGCGAGGTGGACGCGGTCGTCGGGCCGCGGTCCGCCGTCTTCGCCCCCCTGCCGCGCCTCGGCCTCATCGTCGTGGACGAGGCCCACGACGGCTCCTACAAGCAGGCCGAGGCCCCGCGCTACGACGCGCGCACGGTGGCCCGCGTTCGGGCCCATCGCGAAGGCGCCGTCCTCCTCCTGGGGTCGGCGACCCCTTCCATGGAGCAGGAGCAGGCGGCGCGCGACGGGTCGGTGACCCGGCTCGTCCTCCCCGCCCGACCCGGGGCACGGGATCGGGCCGCGGTCGAGGTCGTCGACCTGCGCGGCGAGCCGGCGAGGGCCGGAGACCACGGCCGGGTCCTCTTTGCCTCCCGGACGGTCGAGCTTCTCCGGGGCGCGTTCGACAGGGGAGAGCAGGGAATCGTCCTCCTGAACCGGCGCGGTTTTTCTCCGTCCCTTCTCTGCAGGGCCTGCGGGCAGGACTTCCGCTGCACGTCGTGCTCCGTGGCCCGCACCTACCACCGGCGCGGGGAGCGCCTCCTCTGCCACTACTGCGGCGACCTCCTCCCGGTTCCGAGAGCCTGCCCGGCGTGCGGCTCGGACGTCCTGATGCCCGTCGGCTTCGGGACGGAAAGGCTCGCGGAGCGGTTCGAGGAGATCTTTCCGGAGATCCCGTACGCCGTCCTCGACCGGGACGCCGCGGCGCGCCGCGGCGGGGCGGCCCGGGTTCTCGCGGACTTCGAATCGGGAGCGGCCCAGGCGCTGCTCGGGACCCAGATGGTGGCGAAGGGACACGATTTTCCGAACGCGACGGTCCTCGCCGTCCTCGACGCCGACGCTCTCCTCTCGTTCCCCGATTTCCGCTCGGCCGAGAGGACTTTCCAGCTCGTCACCCAGGCCGCCGGACGGGTCGGCCGGGGCGACAGGCCGGGGCTCGTCGCCGTCCAGACGGCGCGGCCCGAGCACGAGGCGATCGCGGCGGCCGTCGCGCAGGACCACCCGCGATTCGCCGCAGGGGAGCTGAGGTTCCGGCGGACGTTCGCCTACCCGCCGTTCTCCCACCTCCTGCTCGCCCTCTGGACGGCCAGGGAGCTGCCCGAGGCGGAGGAGTCGGCCCGCGCGGGGCGGGCGGAGATCGCCCGCCTCCCGAGGCTCCGGCTCCTCGGGCCGGCACCTGCGCCCCTCGAGCGCCTGAAGGGCGTCTACCGGGTCCAGCTCCTCGTCAAGTCGGATTCACGGGAGGCCCTTGCCGAGGCCGGGGACCGGCTCCGCGCCCTCCCCGTACCGCCCCGTCTCGACCGCGACCCGCAGAGCCTGCTTTGAGGGGCGGGCTCCTCCTGTCTGGTACAGTCCTCCCGTGAGCGCCGACAACCGATTCGAGGAGCCGCTGGAGCGGCTCCGGACGCGCATCGACGGCCTTCGTCAGAGCGCCGAGAGCCCCGCCCGCGAAAAGGCGATCCGCAAGCTCTCCGACCGCCTCGAGAAGCTCTCCGGCGAGATCTACGCGAACCTGACGCCCTGGCAGAAGACCCTCGTCGCCCGCCACCCGGCCCGCCCGTTCACCCTCGACTACGTGAGGGTTCTCCTCCGGGACTTCGTCGAGCTCCACGGCGACCGCGCCTACGCGGACGACCCGGCGATCGTCGCGGGGTTCGGCGTCCTGGGCGAGAGGACGGTGGCGGTCGTCGGCCACCAGAAGGGGCGCGACACCAAGGAGAAGATCCGGCGGAATTTCGGCATGCCGAGACCCGAGGGCTACCGCAAGGCGATGCGGGTGATGAAGCTGGCCGAGAAGTTCCGGCGCCCGATCCTCACCTTCATCGACACGCCCGGCGCCTACCCCGGGATCGACAGCGAAGAACGCGGCGTCTCGGAGGCGATCGCGACGAACCTCCTCGAGATGTCGCGCCTGAGGGTCCCGATCATCGCGACGGTGACGGGGGAAGGGGGCTCGGGCGGAGCGCTCGGCATCGGGGTGACCGACGTCATCCTCATGCTCGAGCACTCGGTCTACTCGGTCATCTCTCCCGAGGGGTGCGCCGCGATCCTCTGGAAGGACCAGGCGAAAGCCCGCGAGGCCGCCGAGGCGATGCGGGTGACGTCCGCGGACTGCAAGGCCCTCGGGGTCGCCGACGAGGTGATTCCGGAACCGCGGGGTGGCGCCCACTCCGACCCGATGGCCACGATCGACGCCGTCGGGCAGGCCCTCGTCCGCCACCTCGACCGGCTCGCGGCCCTCCCGACCGATGCCCTCCTCGAGGCCCGTTACGCGAAGTTCCGTCGCATGGGCGCCTGGGAGGGGACCGCGGTCTCCCGGTGACCCGGGCCTTTCCACCGCCACGCGTCTCGCGCTCGCTCAGGCCGCACGACCCGGCGGCCGCGACGCGCCTCGCCAGGGAGCTCGGGATCCCGGACGCCGTGGCCCGGGTCCTCGCCGCCCGCGGGATCACCTCGCCCAGGGAGGCACGTGCGTTCCTGGAACCGGGACCCGACGCCCTCCACGACCCGTTCGGCATGGGAGGGATGCCGGAAGCGGTCGACCTCCTCGTCGCGAGCGCCCGGCGGGGCGGACGCGTCGTCGTCTTCGGGGACTACGACTGCGACGGGATCGGCGCGCTCGCGATCCTGACGACGACGCTCAAGAGGCTCGGGGCCGACGCGATTCCCTTCATTCCCCACAGGATGCGCGACGGCTACGGCCTACGGCCCGAGACGCTGCGCCGGGTCCTCGACGAGCACGCCCCCGAGGGGATCGTCACCGTCGACTGCGGGATCACGGCCGTCGACCCCGTTCAGGAAGCCGTCTCGCGAGGGGTCTACGTCGTCGTTACGGACCACCATCTCCCTCCCGAGGAGCTTCCGAAAGGGGCCGTTCTCCTGAACCCCCGGATCCCCGGCTGCCCCTACCCGTTCAAGGAGCTCGCCGGCGCGGGGATAGCATGGAAGCTCTCGGAGGCTCTCCTCAGGACCGACGGCTCCAGGGTCGGAGTCGCCGAGACCTCCGTGCGCGGGTGGATGGCCTCGCTCGCGAAGGTTGCGGCCCTCTCGACGATCGCCGACATGGTGCCTCTCACGGGGGAGAACCGGGTCCTGACGTCCTGGGGCCTCGCGGGTCTTTCCGAGCCCCGCTCCCCAGGCCTCACGGCTCTCCTCTCGCGCTGCTCCGTTCGCGCCGGGAAGACCCCGTCCGTCTACGACGTCGCCTTCCGGATCGCGCCGCGCCTGAACGCGTCGGGCCGCATCGACCACGCCTTTCGCGCCCTCGAGCTCCTCACGACCGCCGACACCGCCCGGGCGAACGTTCTCGCGGACGAGATCGAGGCGGCGAACACGGAAAGACGGAGGATGCAGGAGCGCGTCGTGGCGGCGGCCCTCTCCCGCCTCGAGAAGACCTTCGACCCGGTCCGCGACGCCCTCGTCGTCGAGGCGGGAGATCCGGAGGACGGGTGGCACCGGGGAGTCCTCGGCATCGCGGCTTCGAAGATCGCCCACGAGCTCTCGCGCCCGGTCCTCCTCCTGGCGAGAGAGGACGGCCGGGTCGGCGGGAGCGGCCGGACGTGGGGAAGGACCCCTCTCTACGACCGGATCGCCCCCGTCGCGCATCGCCACGCCGCCGACTTCGGCGGCCACCACGCGGCGATCGGGCTCTCCCTCGCCGCCTCCGGGTACGAGGCGTTTCGCGAGGACGCTCAGGCGGCCTTCGCTGCGGCGCGGGACGAGGACGAGTGGAGCGTCATCTACGAGGCGGACGCCGAGCTCTCTCCCGCCGAGGCGACGCCCGCCCTCGTGGCCGCGCTCGAGAAGCTCGAGCCTCACGGCATGGGGAACGCGAGGCCCCTGTTCCTCCTGCGCGGCCTTTCGTGGGACGGCCGCGGCCGCCCGGTCGGGGACCGGGGCCTCCGCCTCACCTGGGAAAGGGACGGCGTGAAGCTCGACGCCGTCGGGTGGTCCCTCGGGACGATCCCCGGGCCGGACCGGCGCGGGAGATGGGACATCCTGGCGAACCTCTCGCAGGACCCGTTCCTGGGTCGCCCGGGGCTGACGATCGTCGACGCGGTACGCGCGGAGGACGCGTGACCGCGCAGACGAAGAGGCTCCTCAGGCGCGCTCTGGCGCTCCTCGCGTTCGGCGGGTTTCCCCTCCTCGTGGTCGTCTCGTTCCGTCCGGCGGGCGCGCGGACCGACCAGGCGCGCGAGGTCGTCGCCGGGACGCTCCTGCGGGAGTCCGAGGGAATCCGCGATCGCCTCCGGTTCGAGGAGTTCGACTACTCCGAGACCGACGGGGATGCCGAGGTCTACCGCCTCAAGGCGGCCGAAGCCATCGCCTTCGCCGAGGGGGCCGACCGGATGTTCCGGCTGAAGGACGTCACGTTCCTGACCCGCGACGCGGCGACGGGGCGCGCGGCCGTCCTCGACGCGCCCCGCGCCGAGTTCGTCCCCTCGACGAAGGCTTTCCGCGTCTTCGACGGCGTGAGGATCGAGGGAGAAGGGGTCGGGGTCCGGTGCGTCTCCTTCCGCTACGACCCCCTTCGGCGGCTCCTCGTTTCCGAGGGGTCCGTGACGGCTCTCCACGGCGGGCTCGTCGCCACCGCCCGGGAGGGCTCGGTCGAGACGGGGGCCGGCGTCGTCCGGTTTCGCCAGGCGGTCCGGATGGCCGGCGAGGACGAGCGGGGGCGCCGGATCGCCCTGACGGCCGAAGAGGTCGACCTGAGGCGCGGCGGCGGCTTTGCGGCCCGGGGCGCCGTCGTGCTGAAGACCGACGAGCTTCTCCTCCGGGGGGCCGAGGCCGAGCGTGAGACGTACGGAGACGGCGACCGGATGCAGGCACGGGGTGCCGTGGAGGCGATCCTCATCCCCGCGGAGAACGGAAAGCTCGCCCTGCCCGTGAGGGCGCAGGGCGACCGGCTCGAGCTGCTTCGGGACGGGGCCGGTAATCCGGGCCGGCTCATGCTCTCGGGCTCGCCCGCCCGGATCGACATCCCTCCCGACGCGACGACGGGAGCCCGGCGAGCCGTCGCAAACGATTTCGACGCGACCCTGGCGGCGGGGAAGATGTCCCGCGTGACGATTCCGGGACCGTTCGCCCTCGCCGAGTCCGCGGTCCCGGCCCGGCCCGGGGAGACGAGGCCTCCGGCGATGCGCCTGCTCACGGCCGGAAGCGGGCAGCTCGCGTTTGCCCCCGACGGGCAGGCGCTCGAGACTGCGGTCCTCGAGGGGGGCGTCACCATCAGCGAGGGATCGGCCACGTCGATTCGCTCTCCGAGAGCCACGCTCCGGGGGACCGACGAGAGCGCCGTCTTCACCGGGACCTCGGACGACCCGGCAAGGTACGCGGACGAGAAGGCCCGGGTCTCGGCCACCGTGCTGACCTGGTTCCGGAAGGACGGGAGGATCGAGGGGGCCGGGAGCGTGAGAACGTCGTTCCGCGGACGCGACGGCTCGGATCTCCTCGGCGGAGCTTCGGACGCCCCCACCTTCTCCGAGTCCGACTTCCTGCGGGTGACTCCGTCGGAACGGAAGGTCCTCCTCACCGGAAACGTCACGGCGTGGCGGGAGGAGAACGTCCTGCGCGCGCAGACGCTCCTCCTGGACGACCGGGAGCGGTCGCTCCGGGCCGAGGGGAACGTGAGGGCCGTCCTAAGGAGGCGCCGGGTGGACGCGAAGACGAAGGCGGCCACCGTCGAGACGGTGACGGCTTCCGGGAACGTCCTCTCGCACCGCGAGTCCGACCGCCTCCTCAGGATCGAGGGGGAGTCGAACGTCGTCTCCGGGACCTGGATGATGGCGGCCGACGTCACGGACGTCTTCCTCGGGCCGGAGAGGACGATCGACCGCGCCGAAGCCCGCGGGAACGTCGTCGTCGAGGACCGGTCGGACGGCCGCCGTGGCGAAGGCGCCAGGGCCACCTGGCGTCCGCAGGCGGAGTCGATCTCGCTCGAGGGGCGGCCCGCGACCGCCCTCGACGGCAAGGGGAACCGGATGACCGGGGCTCTCCTGACCTTTCAGAAGGGGAGCGGCCGGGTGGACGTGGAGACGGGCCCGGGGATTCCGAGCCAGGGGATCCTCCGGCCGGAGGGAACGTGACCGAGAAGAAACCGCGCCTCGCCGCAGAGGGGCTGAAGAAGAGCTACCGGGGACGCACCGTGGTGGACGGGGTCTCGCTGCAGGTGGACGGCGGAGAGGTCGTCGGCCTTCTCGGCCCGAACGGCGCCGGGAAGACGACGACGTTCTCGATCGTCGTCGGGCTCGTCGAGCCGGACGACGGCCACGTCCTGCTCGAGGGCGAGGAAATCACGGAGCTGCCGATGTTCCGGCGCGCCCGGCAGGGGGTCGGCTACCTACCTCAGGAAGCGTCCGTGTTCCGGAAGATGACCGCGCTCGAGAACCTGGTCGCGATCCTCGAGACGCTCCCGCTGTCGAGAAACGAGAGGCTCGAGCGGGCCCACGAGCTCCTCGACCGGTTCAAGCTCCCGCATCTCGCGACGTCCGTGGCAGACACGCTGTCGGGGGGCGAGCGACGCCGGCTGGAGATCGCACGGGCCCTCACCCTCTCGCCCCGCTTCCTCCTTCTGGACGAGCCGTTTGCCGGGATCGACCCCATCACCGTCCTGGACCTCCAGCACGTCATCCGCGAGCTGGCGACCTCCGGCATCGGAATCCTCATCACCGACCACAACGTGAGGGACACTCTCGCCATCGTGGATCGCGGCTACATCATCAACGCCGGCCGGATCTTCCGGGCCGGTTCGCCGGTTTCCCTTTCCGAGGACCCTGAAGTGCGGCGCGTCTACCTCGGAGAGCGCTTCCGGCTGGACTAGAATCGCGGGTAGAGATCACGCCGTCCGGCGCGCTCCATTCTCAAAGTGGGACTCGAACAGAAACTCTCCCTCAAGCTCTCGCAGCGGCTCGTCATGACGCCGACGCTGCAGCAGGCCATCAAGCTGCTGCAGATGACGCGGCTCGAGCTGCAGGACGTCGTCAACCAGGAGATCGTGGAGAACCCGGTCCTCGAGGAAGACGAGGTCGTCGAGGCTCCCTCCGTCGGGGAGACCGAGGAGGCCGGGCCGCCCTCCGAGACCTACGAGGCGATGGACGTGCAGGGCCCGTCAGGCGAGGGTCCGGACGGAGGGGAATCGCGCCAGTCCACGTCTTCCGAGGACGGGTCCGCATCGTCCCAGGAGGGCATTCCCCCCTCGCCGGCTCCCGGGGGGCCCGAGGCGGAAATCCCGGCCGACCCCTCGACCGAGTCCTTCGACCAGATCGACTTCGAGGCCTACTTCGGCGACTACCTCGAGGGGAGCGCCGCCACGGCCCCGCGGATGAGCGAGGAAGGGGAGGAGTACTCCCTTGAGAACCGGGCCGAGGCCCCTCCGGGGCTGGATTACCACCTCGCCGAGCAGCTCGGGGTCTCGGAGACGAGCGCCGTCCTGAGAGAGGCGTGCGCCTTCATGATCGGCAACCTCGACGCCGACGGCTACCTCAGGGTCTCCCTCCAGGAAGTCGCCGCGGCGATCCCGTGCGACGAGGCCGAGGCCCAGGCGGCGCTCGAGCTCCTCCAGTCGTTCGACCCCCCGGGAGTGGGGGCCCGGGACCTCCACGAGTGCCTTCTCATCCAGGCCCGGGCCGAAGGGGTCTCGACGCCCCTCCTCGAAGACCTCGTCACGAATCGCCTCGCGGACCTCGCGACCAAGGCGGTCCCCGTCCTGGCGCGTCAGATGAACGTCTCGCCGGAGGAGCTGCAGCAGGCCATCGACGTCCTCAAGCGCCTGGACCCGAAGCCCGGCCGCCGCTACGACTCCTCCCGGACGATCTACGTCGAGCCCGACGTCCAGGTCGTCAAGGTCGACGACGACTACGTCGTCCTCTTCAACGACGACGGCCTGCCAAGACTCCGGGTCTCCTCGTTCTACCGGCGCCTCCTCGGTTCCGCCGACGGCCCGCTCGACGGCGAGGGGCGGAGCTACCTGCGCGAAAAGATGCGCGCCGCCCAGTGGCTCATGAAGAGCCTCGACCAGCGGAAGCGGACGATCGTCCGCGTCGCCGAGTCGATCGTCAGGAAACAGCGGGACTACCTCGACTGGGGAGTCGCGCACCTGAAGCCCCTGATCCTCAGGGACGTCGCCGACGACATCGGCATGCACGAGTCCACCGTCTCCCGGGTCGTCTCGAACAAGTGGATGGCGACGCCGAGGGGCCTCCTGCCGATGAAGTTCTTCTTCCACTCCGCGATCAGCTCCTCGGTGGGGGAGGACGTCTCCTCGCTGGCCGTGAAGGGGAAGATCAAGGCCCTGGTCGCCGCCGAGGACGCGTCCCAGCCCCTCTCCGACGCGCGCCTCTCCGAGCTCCTGGCGCGTGAGGGGATCCGGATCGCCCGCCGGACCGTCGCGAAGTACCGCGAGGAGCTCCATATCCCGTCCAGCTCGATCAGAAAAGTGGAGCGGGGGCCAGCCGGTCCGCCGGCGTGAGGCCCGCACGCAGGGGAATCGAGGAGGCACGATGAAGCTCGAAATCACGGCCCGGCGTCTCACCGTCGACGCGAAGACGAAGGACACGATCGAGAAGCGCCTCGAGAAGCTCTCCAAGGTCCTCCCGAGGGAGGCCGAGGCGAAGGTCGTCGTCCGTCTCGAGAAGCGCGGCGTGCTCGTCGAGGTGACGATCACGGCCCGCCAGCGGACCTGGACCTCGGAGGCCGTTGCGGCCGACCAGCTCACGGCCGCCCAGAACGCCCTCGAACGGGTGGCGGCCCAGGCGAAAAAGACCAAGGCGCGCGTGAAGGAGGAGAAGAAGCACACGGTCTCCGGCGTCCGTAACGTGGCCGCGGCAGTCGCGCCCGAGAAGCCCGTCCCGCCGCGCGAGAAGCCGCCCCGGAACGAGAGCTACGAGGCGCGCCGCATGTTCGACGAGGACGCCCTCAACGCCTTCGACCGGAGCAAGCGCGACGTCCTCGCGTACCGCGACCCGTCCGACGACGGGATCCGTGTCCTCTACCGGCGCAAGGACGGCACGGTCGTCATCCTGACTCCGGTCTAGGCCCGCTCGATGCTCCCGACGCCCCCCGAGACGAAGCCGCAGGTCAGGGCAGGCGACCTCGAGTCGCCCGCCCTGGCTCCGCTCGGCCTCAAGCTCGTCGCGGGGCGCGCCGGCTTCGAGAGGCCCATCGAGTGGCCTCGCGTCCAGAAGCCGGGGCTCGCCATTGCCGGCTTCCTTCCCTACGTGAGGGCGCGACGCGTCCAGATCCTCGGCGAGAGCGAGTTCGACTACCTGAAGACCCTTTCCCCGCGCGTCGTGAAAGAGCGATTCGACGCCTTCACCGCGCTCGGTATGTCGTGCGTCATCGTCACGAAGGGGATCCGTCCCCCGGCCGTCCTCAGGCGCTTCTGCCAGGAGAGGGACGTCCCTCTCTTCGCCACTCCCCGGCTCACGAGCACGGTCATCGAGGGGCTGACGGCCTTCCTCGAGGAGTCGCTCGCGCCCCGGGTCACACTCCACGGCGTCCTCGTGGAGGTCGGCGGCCTCGGCACGCTCCTCCTCGGCGACTCCGGGGTGGGGAAGAGCGAGTGCGCCCTCGCCCTCGTCCAGCGAGGGCACCGCCTCGTCGCCGACGACCTCGTGGTGGTGAAGCGGTTCCACAACGACGCCCTCGTCGGCTCCTCCGCCGGCGTAATCCGGCATCACATGGAGCTCCGGGGGCTGGGAATCGTCAACGTGCCGCTCCTCTTCGGGGTCGCGGCCGTTCTCGAGCGCCACACCGTCGAGCTCGTCATCCGCCTCTCCCACTGGGTCGAAGGGGTCGAGTACGACCGGCTCGGCCTGGACGAGGAGACGGAGACGATTCTCGGCGTCGCCGTGCCCCTCGTCAGGATGCCGGTCGCGACGGGACGCGACGTCGCCCTCCTCGTGGAGATCGCCGCGCGCAACCACCTCCTGAAGCGGCGCGGGTACAACGCCGCGCGCGAGATGGCGGCCCGCGTCCACGAGGAGATCGCCCGTCGCAGCGCCTCCGACCGCGACCGGCGCAAGGTGCCCCGCCGGCGCCGCCGACCGGGGGACGCGTGACCGAGTCCCCCGCCGAGCAGCGCCTCCTCGTCGTCACCGGCCTGTCGGGCTCCGGCAAGTCCTACGCCGCGCACGCCCTCGAGGACATCGGTTACAACACGATCGACAACCTCCCTCTCTCCCTCCTGCGCGGCTTCACGGGGGAGGCGGCCGCGGGGCGAGGCGCGGGCGGGAGGACGGCCATCGTTCTCGACGTTCGCAACCCGGGGTTCGCCGAGGCGTTTCCCGAGCTCCTCGACGAGCTGCGGACCCTCCTGCCGGTCACCGTCGTCTTCCTCGACGCCGACGACCCGACGATCTTCCGGCGGTTCTCCGAGACCCGCAGGCCCCACCCGCTCGCTCACGAGAAGACCCTCGCCGAGGCCGTCTCGTGGGAGCGGCGCCTTCTCGCGGAGGTGAAGGGGAAGGCAGACCTCGTCCTGGACACCACGGCAATGACCGTTCACGAGCTGCGCTCGGTGCTGGCGGAGCACTTCCGGGCCCCCGGCGACCCGGGGATCCTGGCCGTCTCCATCGTCTCCTTCGGGTTCAAGCACGGGGTGCCTCCCTCGATCGACCTCTGCTTCGACGTCCGCTTCCTGGCCAACCCGCACTTCGTCCCCGAGCTCAGGCCCCGAACGGGGCGCGACGCGGACGTCGCCCGATTCATCGAGGAGGGAAGCGCGACGGGACCGTTCTACGGGCGGCTCCTCGATTTCCTCCTCTACTGCCTCCCGAACTACCGCCGGGAAAACCGGGCCTACCTGACGATCGGCGTCGGCTGCACCGGCGGGCGCCACCGCTCCGTCTACGTCGCCGAACGTCTCGGCCGCGACCTGGCCGCGGCCGGCTATCCCGTCCGCATCTCGCACCGCGACGACACCCGAGAAGGACCATAGATGAACCCCGACGGCCACGTCCCCGACGCCTTGCCGCACGTAGGCATCCTCCTCCTTTCCCACGGCCCTCTCGCCGACGCCCTCCGCGATACGGTGGAGGTCCTCGAGCCGGAACCAAGCGAGCCGCTCGGCGCACTCTCCCTGGCTTGGGACGAGTCTCCCGAGACGGCCAGCGAACGGCTTCGCAAGGCGATCGCGAAATCCGACCGCGGCCGAGGCGTCGTCCTTCTCACCGACATGTTCGGGGGGACGCCCTCGAACCTCGCCCTCGCTTTCCTGCAGAAGGGACGGATCGAGATCGTCACGGGCGTGAACCTGCCGATGGTCGTGAAGGCCCGTGCCCTCGCGCGCGAGGGTAAGGACCCGGCCGAGATGGCCCGGATCCTCGTCGAGCGGGGCCGCCGCGCGATCGTCGCCGCCGGCGAGCTGATGGAGACGGAGAAGCGGACCGCGTGATCGAGAAGACGGTCGTCCTGAAGAACCGGCTCGGCCTCCACGCGCGGGCGGCTGCAAAGGTCGTGCACACGGCGGCGCACTACCACTCGCGGGTCACCCTCTCGAAGGACGGAGAGGACGTCGACGGAAAGAGCATTCTCGGGCTGCTCCTCCTGGCCGCGGGCAAGGGGACCCCGATCATCGTGAGGACCGACGGCGACGACGAGGCCGAGGCGATGTCGGCCCTCACGGATCTCGTCGAGAGGCGGTTCGACGAGTCGGAGTAGCCCTCCGGAAGGCTACAATCGTTCTCGATGAAGCGATCCCTTTCGCTGTCTGGGATTCCCGTGTCTCCGGGGATCGCCGTCGGTCGGGCCGCCGTCTGGATCGGTCGGCCCGACTCGACCCCCCGCCGCGACCTCGATTCCGTCGAGGTGCCGGTCGAGCTCGAGAGGCTCCGCCTCGCCGTCGAGTCCGGGATCAGGGAGATCGGCGAGATGGCGGCCCAGGTCGAGGTGCGGCTCGGGAAGGAGTATGCGGCGATCTTCCAGGCGCACGCCCTCTTCCTCCGCGACCCCTCGTTCCTCGGCCCCATCGAGAAGAAGATCCGCACGGAGAAGGTGAACGCCGAATGGGCGGTCGAGGTCGTCGCCGAGAACCTCGCCTCAAGGCTCCGCGACCTTCCCGACAAGGATCTCGCGCTGCGCGCCTCCGACCTCGACGACGTCGCCTCGATCCTGAAACGGAGCCTCGGCGAGGGGGGAGCCGCGATCGAGCGGCTGACGACTCTGACGGGCGACCCCTGCGTTCTGGTCGCCGACGAGCTGACCCCGTCCGATGCCGTCCGGATCCCGAGGGACAAGGTCGTGGCCTTCGTGACGGAGCGAGGGGGTAAGACCTCTCACGCGGCGATCCTCGCCCGTTCCTTCGGCCTGCCCGCCGTCGTCGCGGTCCCGAAGCTCCTCGCCTCGATAGGGGACGGTGACCGTCTCATCGTCGACGGCCGCGAAGGGGTCGTCTGGCGGGAGCCCTCGGAGGACGTCCTTTCTCTCTTCCGCGAGCGTCAGGGACGGGAAGCGACCCGCGAGATATCCCTCAAGGAGCGGAGCCTCTCCGGCCTCGCCCGGACCCGAGACGGCGAGGACGTCGCCATCCGGGCGAACATCGAGCTCGCCCGCGAAGTCACGGACGTCTTCGAGTACGGCGCGGACGGGGTGGGGCTGTTCCGGTCCGAGTTCCTCTACCTTTCGAGCGAAGGGGTCGAGTTCCCGGACGAGGCGACCCAGGCGGCCATCTACAGGCAGGTCGTCTCCACGCTCGCGCCCAGGCCCGTCGTCATCAGGACCTACGACCTCGGCGGCAAGAAAGGGGCCCGCCACCTCTCGGGTGCCGAGGAGAACCCCGTCCTCGGCCTGAGGGGCGTGCGGCTCTGCTTCAGCCACCCGGAGATGTTCCGCACCCAGCTCCGGGCCCTCCTCTCGGTGGCCTCGGCAGGAGACCTCAGGATCCTCGTCCCGATGGTTGCCGGAGTCGAGGAGGTGAGGCGGGTGAGGAGCTTCGTCGAGGAGGCTCGCGAGGAGCTCGTCGAGCGCGGCATCGAGGTGCCCGACAGCGTCCCCATCGGGGCGATGATCGAGGTTCCGTCGGCCGCCATCACGGCAGACCTGATCGCGCCCGAGGTCGACTTTCTCTCCCTCGGGACGAACGACCTTATCCAGTACACGCTGGCGGCTGACCGGGCGAACGAGGCCGTCTCGGACATCTTCCGTCCACATCACCCGGCCATCCTGCGTCTCGTCGCGAAGGTCCAGGAGGCGGCCGTGGCCGCCGGGAAGCCCCTCGCCGTCTGCGGCGAGATGGCGGCCGACCCCGCCCTCTTCCTCCTCCTCCTCGGTCTCGGGATCCGCGAGTTCTCCATGGGTCCCCGCTCGGTTCCACTCCTGAAGGACGTGGCCCGGTGCGCGTCGGCCGTCGACGCCGCGAGGATGGCACGCGCCGCGCTTTCCCTCTCGACGCCCGACGACGTGGCCGCTCTTTTGTCACGCGAGGCGGAGGCGATCCTGAGCGGAGACCCGGAAACCAGGGCAGCGGTGAACTCATGAAGACGAACGACAGAATCGTCCAGAAGCCGTGGGGGAGCGAGCGGATATTCGCCGCAAACAGGCGCTACGCCGGCAAGCTCATAGAGATCCGCGCGGGAGAGACGCTCTCGTACCAGTACCACCTCGTAAAGGAAGAAACGATTCACGTCCTGTCGGGGATCCTCGGAATGGAAACGGAGACCGACGGACGGCGGACCCTGCTCGCCCTGGGCCCCGGAGAGACCTTCCACGTGAGCCCCGGGACCCGTCACAGGATGTTCGCGGAGGACGGAAACGTCCTCCTCGTCGAGGTCTCCAGCCCCGAGCTCGACGACGTCGTCCGGCTCGAGGACCGGTATGGGCGGGAAGGGACCTCGCAGCCATGAAGCGGCACGCCTGTCCTCTGGCCCTGGCTCTCGTGATCGGCCTTTCCGGGGTCGTGCCCGTCCGAGCTGCGGAGCCGACCCCGACTCCGCAGCCAAAAGCGAAGAGGAAGCTCGGGGGGGGGAGCTTCGGCCAGCCGCCGACCACGCCCACCCCCGCAACCGGCGGCAGCTCGCTTGCGGATGCCGCAAGAAAGGCGCAAGAAGAGGGTGGGGCGGGGACCCAGGCCAGGTCCGCCCGGGTCGTGATCACGAACGAGACCCTCAAGAAGCCGGAACGGGCCACCGGGACCGGGACCGGCATCTCGATCTCGGGCTCGGCCGGCGCGAAGCCCTCGGTCAGGATTCCGGCCACGCCGGGGCCGACCCCGCAGGCGATGCCGGAGTACAGGGACGCCTCCGGGAAGACCGAGGCCGACTGGAGAGCCCGGGCCAACGAGGCGCGAACGAGGGTCGAACGGGCGGAGGCCGATGTCCAGGCGGGCCGGGAAGAGGTACGGCGGCTCGAGAACGACTTCTACGCCTGGAGCGACGGGAACTACCGGGAGCGGGTCATCCGCCCCGCCTGGGACCAGGCGAAGGAGAAGCTCGAACGCCTGGAGTTGGAAGCCGAAGCTGCCCGGACCGACCTCGCCGGACTCGAGGAAGAGGCCCGAAAGAGCGGAACCCCTCCGGGATGGCTCCGCTGACCGGCACCCCGGGAACGGCGTCGGGCCTGAAGATTCCCCGGCCACGCCAGAACAAGGTCTTCGTCGAGACCTGGGGCTGCCAGATGAACGAGCTGGACAGCCGCAGGTTCGTGGGTCTCCTGGCCCGCGAGGGTTACCGGGAAGTCGCTTCCGCCGACGAAGCGGACCTCGTCCTCCTCAACACCTGCTCCGTCAGGGACAAGGCCGAGCAGAAGGTCTACGACTTTCTCGGTCGGGTTGGCGTCCGGAAGAGGCTTCGCCCGGAGCTCGTCGTCGGGGTCTGCGGGTGTGTCGCCCAGCAGGAAGGGGAGGAGCTCC
>CALMDF010000550.1 GCA_937864895.1 uncultured Holophagales bacterium
TGCGTCGAGGCCTGCCCGAAGCATGCCATCACCGTGAACGAGGCGGGCTCGGCGGCGTTCGACCGGGCCTTCTGCGACGTCTGCACCACGCACGAGTGCGTCGAGAACTGCTACCACGAGGCGCTCGAGGTGAGCGGGAAGTGGATGACCGTGGACGACCTGATGACGGTCTTCAAGCGGGACCGGCAGTTCTGGGGGAGCCGCGGCGGCGTGACTTTCAGCGGGGGCGAGCCCCTGCTGCAGCGGGAGTTCGTCCTGGAGGTCCTCCGGCGGTGCAGCGAGGCGAGG
This sequence comes from uncultured Holophagales bacterium, assembly GCA_937864895.1. Classification (GTDB taxonomy): domain Bacteria; phylum Acidobacteriota; class Thermoanaerobaculia; order UBA5066; family UBA5066; genus UBA5066. The sequence continues at coordinate 289 of CALMDF010000550.1, forward strand.
CTTCACACCTGCATCGAGACCACCGCCAGCGTCTCGCAGAGCTACTTCTTCGAGGCGCTCGAGCACGTGGACTGGATGTTCGTCGACATCAAGCAGATGGACCCGGCGCGGCACAAGGAGCTCACGGGCGTCTCGAACGACCTCGTCCTGTCGAACATCCGGGCGCTGGCCGCCTCGGACTGGCCGGGGTTCGTCGTCGTGAGGATCCCCGTCATCCCCGGCTGCAACGACTCCGAGGAGAACGTCCGGGCCACGGCGAAGTTCGTGAAGGACGCCGGCCTCGAGGTCATCAACCTCCTGCCGTTCCACCGCCTGGGCGAGTCGAAGTACCGCCAGCTCGGCCAGAACTACGCCTTCGAGAACCACCCCGGCACGCCCGTGGAGGCCCTCGCCCCGCTCAAGGCGCTGGTCGAGGCCGAGGGGCTGACCTGTTACACGGGCTGGAAGACCCCCTTCTGAAGGCCGCCGGCCGGGACACCCCGGACCGGGCGAGCCTTACCGGGAAAGAGGAAACGAGGAATTCGATGACGATGCGAATCACCGCCCTGGCCTGCGCGGCCCTGATCCTCGCGCCCGCCGGCCGGGCCGAAGAAGCGAAGACCGCGCCGAAGCCCGACCCCTGGAAGATCACCTGGGAGGTCGGCGCCGAGGAACGGGTCCGGTCCGAGGCGCTGAACAACACTTTCGACTGGAACGACGCGACCGAAGACCACAGGCTCTGGTACCGCTTCCGGACCCGGGCCTGGGCGAAGGCGACGATCGGGACGAAGGGGGAGGTCTTCGTCGGCCTCAACAACGAGAGCCGCAAGACGGTCCACCCCGACACGGAGTTCAAGTGGGACGAGGTCGTCTTCGAGACGGCGTACGTCGACTGGAAGATCGACCCGTCGGTCTCCGTCCGCGTCGGGCGGCAGAACCTGATGAAGGGCGAGGGCTTCGTCCTCTTCGACGGCACCTCGGGCGACGGCTCGCGGACGGCGTACTTCAACGCCGCCGACGTGACTTTCGGCTGGAAGAAGTCGAAGGTCGAGCTCATCGGCATCTCCGACCCCGCGAAGGACTGGTACCTCCCGGTCATCAACGACAAGGACAAGCTCCTCCAGGAGTGGAACGAAGCGGCCGTCGGCCTCTACTACACCGGTCGCGACCTGCCGAAGACGGCGATCGACGGGTACCTGTTCTGGAAGAGCGAGAAAGACGACCGACGCGCGCCGACGCACCCGCAGTTGCAGCCCGACCGCCAGCTCGGCATCCTCGGTGGCCGCGTCGTCCAGCAGCTTCCCGAGGGCTTCTCCCTCACGGCGGAGGCGGCGGGCGAGCTCGGCCAGGAGAAACCGAAGCCCGGGGCGACCGGCGGGAACAAGGACATCGCGGCCTGGGGCGGCTACGCCTACGCGAAGAAGACCTTCCCGGTGTCCTGGAAGCCGTCGATCCAGGTCGGGTGGGTCGGGATGTCGGGCGACGACCCGGGGACCTCGAAGGTCGAAGGCTGGGACCCGCTCTTCTCGCGCTGGCCGAAGTGGAGCGAGCTCTACATCTACAGCCAGGTCCCGGAGAAGGGCGTCGCGTACTGGACGAACCTCTCCATGTGGCAGGCCGAGGTCCTCGCGAACCCGACGAAGTCCCTGGGCCTCCGCGGGACCTACTACTACATGAACGCTCTCGAGAATTTCAACGGCAGCCCGAAGGTCTTCGGCAAGGGGAAAAAGCGGGGCGAGATGCTCCAGGCCCGGGCCGACGTCACCTTCTCGAAGGCGCTGAAGGGGCACGTCCTCTACGAGTACCTGAAGCCCGGCGACTTCTACGTCGGGCGCGACTCGGCCTACTTCCTGAGGTTCGAGCTCATCTACAGCTTCAAGAAGATCTTCTGAGCCTTCCCGTGGGGTGCTACTCGCGACCCCCCGGACCCCCCAAACCGCGCCAGGACGTCGGCTCGATTCCTGGTCATGCTCCGAACCACCTGGTGATGGCCGTGCCCGGCTCCGCGGCGCCCCCCGGCTTTCCGCCGTCCCCCGCGCCCGGGCATGGCCGTCCCTTTCTCGGCGCTCCCTATAATGACCGGAGGAGGGCCGCCGCCGCGGCGTCCGACCCCCTGAGAACCGTCCGATACGCTCCCAGCGAGTTCCCGCCTCTCTCCCCGGGAAGCACCGTCGCAGGCGCCCTCGCGCAGGCGCTCCGGCAGGGGCGTCCCCTCGTCCCGGCCGTCGACGGCGGCGGGCGCGTCACGGGCGTCTTCGACCTTCCCGCCTTCCTCGCCAGCCTTTCTCCGCGGGGGCGGGCGGGCCTCGACGGCTCCGTCTCCCCGGTCCTCGAGAGGCCCTCGGCCGTCGTGGCGGCCGGCCACGAGGAATCGTGGGCCCGCGACGGGGCTTCGGAGAGCGCCGTGGTCGTCGACGGCGAGGGCCGTTACGCCGGCATCCTCTTTCGCGACGAGGAAGAGTCCCCCCGGTCGGACCGCGACGGCGCGGACGAGTGGCTTCGTCAGCTCGCCGAAGGGATCCTGGGAAACGTCTCCTACATGGTCGCGGTGGCGGACGCGGACGGCCGGGTCCTGCTTGCGAGCAAGGAGATGAGGAGCTTCTTCGGAAACGAGCTGAAGGGAGACTCCCCCGTCCTTCGCCGCCTCTTCCCGCCCCGGGCGCTCGGCCCCTCCGGGACCGCCGGCGGCTGGGGAGAGCCTCGGATCCACCTGTACCGGGACCGCCTCCTCCTCGTCTTCGGCTTCCCGCTCGTCGTCGGGAAGACGCTCCGGTCCCTCACCCTGGCGGTCCACGACGTCACGGCGCTCGCGGGGGAGCAGCTCGCCCAGGCCAACGAGGAGATCGCGGGCCTCAGGCACCTTGTCGACGTCGCCGTGGGCGGGCTCCAGGTGGTGAACCGCGACGGCGTGATCACGATGGTCAACCGGAGCTTCGAGGAGATCCACGGGATGCCGGCCGAGCGCGTCGTCGGCCGCCACGTGACCGAGGTCATCGAAAACACCCGGATGCACATCGTGGCGCAGACCGGCATCGCCGAGCTGGGCGAGCTCCAGAAGATCGGCAACATGCGCGTCGTCGTCTCGCGCATTCCCCTCTACCGCGACGGGAAGTGCGTCGGGGCGGCGGGGAAGATCGACTTCCAGGACCTCTCCCAGGTGAACCGTCTCGCGCACAAGGTCGAGCACCTCCAGAAGGAGCTGGAGGCCCTCCGGAAGCGGAAGGGGGCCGTCGGCCCCGACGTGAGGTTCTCATTCGGCGACGTCGTGGCCCTCGCGCCGGCGAGCCGCGAGGCCAAAGAGACGGCGGTGCGCGCGGCGCCGCAGGACTCGACGGTTCTCCTCCTCGGCGAGAGCGGCGTCGGCAAGGAGGTCTTCGCCCACGCGATCCATGCCTTCTCGACGCGCGCCGCAGGGCCCTTCGTGAGGGTGAACTGCTCGGCCATCCAGGAGACGCTCTTCGAGTCCGAGCTCTTCGGCTACGAGGACGGCGCCTTCACGGGGGCGCGCAAGGGGGGCAAGCAGGGGAAGTTCGAGATGGCCGACGGCGGGACGATCTTCCTCGACGAGATCGGCGACATGCCCCTCGCCGTCCAGGCCAAGCTCCTGCGCGTCCTGCAGGAGCGGGAGATCGAGAAGGTCGGCTCCGAGGAGGTCCTGAAGGTCGACGTCCGCGTCATCGCGGCCACGAACCAGGACCTCAGGAAGCAGGCCGAGGACGGGCGCTTCCGCAGGGACCTCTACTACCGCCTTTCCGTCATTCCGATCCGGATCCCGCCCCTCAGGGAGCGGCACGAGGACATCCCCGAGCTGATCCGGATCTTCTGGGAGGCCCTGAGGAAGCGCCACGGCATCTACCACAAGGCGCTCTCGCCGGAGGCGCAGAAGCTCCTCGAGCGCTACGAGTGGCCGGGGAACATCCGCGAGCTGCACAACGTCCTCGAGCGGGCGCTGACGATCGTCGTCGAGCCCGTCATCAGCGACGAGCAGGTCCGGATGATCATGGTCGGGGCCCGCGAGACGCACGCCGACTTCTGCCTCTCCGCGGACTGCGGGCTCTCCGAGCTCGTGGAGCAGACGGAGCGCCGGGCCCTCGGATTCGCCCTGGCCCGGACGAACAACAACCGCCTCCAGGCGGCGAAGCTCCTCGGCATCTCCCGCGCGCTCCTCTACAAGAAGATGCATGCGTACGGGATGACCTGAGGGGCCGCGCCGCGCCCATCCGGGCGGCGCGGGACGAGGTGACCCATGCCGAAGTGGCTCTGCGACACCTGCAGCTACATGGTCGAGACCGAGGGGAAGACCCCTCCCCCCGAGGACGGGATGAAGCCGACCCCGTGGGACCTCCCCGAGGCTTGGAGCTGTCCCATCTGCGGGAGCGCGCGCGAAGCGCTGAGCCCGCTCGACCCGGCCGAGCTCCTGACCCGGGCGGCCTGCAACCGCTACAAGTGAGCCGGTGAGCGCGGTCGGGACCGTCCGCGGGCCCTCGGTCCCTCCCGGAGGGAGGCGGCCCGAGCGCGTCCTGAAGGTCGTCCTCGGCCTCGACTGCGCGGGCGGCTGCTCGTACTGTGCGCTGACGAAGTCGCACGGGTTTCCGCGGGCGCGCCGGGCACGCCTCGACCCGGCGGTCGCAGAGCCGAGGATCCGCGAGGCGGCGGAGCGGTACGAGATCTCGGGGCTCGAGGTGGGAGCCGGGGAGACGTTCGACCAGCCCGAGCTCTGGGAGTGGCTCCTCGCCCTGAACGCCAGGGAGCTGAACGTCCCGGTGATGGCCTTCACGTCGGGCCTCTCGCGGCATACGCCGAGGGTCCTCGACGCGATCGCGGCCTCGCCCGCCCCGGTCCTCCTCCTCTTCTCCTACGACGGCTGCCGCTCCGAGCGGAACGCGGCGAACTGGAAGGAGGTCGAGGCGGCCTTCCGCGGGATGAAGGCGCGGCTCGCCGGCGCCCCGCACGTGACGCTCAAGCTGACCGCGTGCGTCACGCCCCGCGACGCGCACCGCCTGAGGGAGAACTTCCTTTCGCTCCTCGACCTCGAGCCGTCGCCCTTCGCGTTCCGGCCCGTGAAGCGCTCTTTCGGCGACGCGGAGCGGGAGGCCTTCGTGAGGCAGCTCGCCTCGTTCCTCGACGAGGCCTCGGAGCGGGGCGTGAGGCTCCTGAGCGCGCCCGCGGAGGGCGAGTGGCACCTCGGGCTGAAGCGCGACTGGACGTGCCACCGCCTCGGCGTCAGCATTCTCCCCGACGGGAGATTCACCGACTGCTATGTCGCCTGGTACTGCTCCGACTTCCCCACGTGGCGGACGCTCCCCTCGCTCGAGGGGCTCGACCGCTTCTTCACCGAGGCCGAGGCGCCGGCGCCGGCGTCCTGCGGCCGCTGCCTCGACGCGTTCGACCTCTGCAACCTCTGCCCCGCGGGTCTCGCGGACTTCCGGAGGTCGACGGGCGAGCCGTTCTACGACGGAGGTTTCTGCCGGATGGTGAACCGCGCCTCGCTACTCCTGCTCCGGAAGGCGCTCGAGGCGCGGCCGGGGCTCGAGGCGGTCGTCCGCCGGGGACCCGTGGAGACCCGCCTTCGCCGGGAGGGGTCCCGCCTCGTCCTGACGGGGACGAACGGAACCCCGCCTCTCGTCGTCGACCCGTGCGACGGGCGGGCGACACTGACGGTCGCATGAGGGAAGGGAGGACGTGATGGCCAACGACACCGCCCGGATCGCACGGGCCGCTCT
>CALMDF010000551.1 GCA_937864895.1 uncultured Holophagales bacterium
GGACGCCGACCGCGTGGCCTCCCACCGACTCGGGCACGAGGCGGGACGAGGTCCCGATCCCGCCCTTGATCTCGCGCTTGCCCCCGAAGGCCGTCGTGCCGGTGCCGGCCCCGACCGAACCCTCGGGCACGGGCCCCTCGCGGGCGGAGCGGAGCGCCTCGAGGAAGTGCTCGCGCCGGAGCGACGGCTTCCGGATGTCGTTGAGCCACCCGTCGTTCGTCTCCCCGACGAGAGGGTTCACGGAGATGACGTCCTCGTTCCCGGGGAGGGCCAGGGTGTACGCCGCGAGCGCGTCCGCGGCCTCCCACACCGCCAGCGTGTTCGTCAGGAGGATCGGCGTCTCGAGCTGGCCCAACTCGTTCACCTGGGTCGAGCCGACGAGCTTGCCGAATCCGTTCCCGACGACGACAGCCGCGGGGACCTTCTGCCGGAAGACGTTCCCCGAGTGCGGGAGGATCGCGGTCGCCCCCGTCCTGACGTCCTCGCCCTCGACGAGCGTCACGTGCCCGACCCTCACGCCGGCGACGTCGGTGATCGCGTTCAGCGGTCCGGGGGCGAGCGTGCCGGGGGCGATCCCCACCTCTCGGGCGCGCGGTCTCGCGGCGACCGGCGCGGGCTCCGCCGCCTCAAGGAGCCCGGGGAAGACGAGGGCGAGGGCGAGGGCGAAAAGGGCGCGGCGCATGGGTCCTCCGGGAGGCGATTCTCCGCCACCCGGGCGCCGAGACCCTTCGACGACCGCGAGAACCCCGACCGCCCTTTTCCCGACTCCGCCGCCGCGCGGCCCGATCCGCACGAAACCCTGCTCCCCTTCGCGACATCGGAGAAGAAGGCCGTCCGGAAATCCCGGCCGGACGAAGCCCCTGGAGCCGAACCGGCCGGATAATGGGCCCGGCTCGACGCCGGAACGACACGTGAACGACACGCCTCGAAACCCCGAAGAGCGCCCGGGCGCGACCGCTGGCGAGAACGACGGCTCAGGAAACGTCGCGCCCGCCAGGGCCGGCGTGCCCGTGAGCGGCGCGAAGAAGGTCTTCCACCGGATGATGTGGGCCGTCATGGGGATGTTCGGCCCGATGATCTCGTGCCGCGAGCTGACCGACTTCCTTGAGCGGTACGTCGACGGAGGCCTCACGCCGGAGGAGCAGAGGGCGTTCGACAGGCACCTCTCGATGTGCCGCCCGTGCCGGGCGTACGTCGCGTCGTACCGGAAGACGATCGAGCTGGAGCGTTCGGCCTTCGCCGGGCCGGACGGCCCGGTGCCGGACGAGGTCCCCGAGGAGCTGGTCAGGGGAGTCCTCGCGGCGCGGCGCGCGGCCGGCTGACGGCTGGCGCGCCGCCTCGGCGCGTCCTTCCCCGTGACCCGAGCCCGGTCAGCGGGGGTTGCCGTAGAGCCTGGCGAGGCGCGCCGGGGGGACGCCCGCCGCGTAGAGCAGCGGGAAGACGTTGACCAGGACGAAATAGTAGACGGGGCGCGAGAGGAACCGGCGGCCGGAGACGCGGACGCGCGCCGGCACCGTGCGGATCTTTCCGGCCCGCCGAAGCCGCCGGCTCAGCTCGAGGTCCTCCATCAGCGGCTGCTCCGGGAAGCCTCCGACCCGCTCGAAGGTCCCGGCCCTTACGAAAAGCGCCTGGTCCCCGTACGGCAGCCCTGTGTAGCGCGACCGCAGGTCGGCGAGGTGAAGGAGCGGCGCGAGGCGGCGCCCCGGCGCGTCGGGAACGGTCCAGGTGAGGAAGGCCCCGGCGGCGACGTCGGGCTCGGCGAGCGCGTCCTCGACGTGGCTCAGGGCGTCGGGCGGGAGCTCCACGTCGGCGTGGAGAAAGAGGAGGACGTCGCCGGTGGCGGCCCGCGCCCCCGCATTCATCTGGAGCGCCCTCCCCCGGGGCGCCGACAGGACGCGGACCCCGTCCACGGCGCGCGCCACGCCGACCGTGCCGTCCCGGCTTCCGCCGTCGACGACGAGGACCTCGTGCCACGGGCCGGACCCCGCGAGCAGTCGGAGCTGCCGTCCGATCCGGGCCTCCTCGTCGAGGACCGGGAGGACGACGGAGACGCGGGGCGGCGCCGTGACGAGGCGCGCGAGCGCCCGCGCGGTCGCCGGGGCGCGGATCTCGCCGCGCGCGAGGCGCCGGCGGAGCGGTTCGAGGTCTCCGGGAAGATCCACGTCGAAGAACCGCGGCAGAACGTGAACGGACAAGCCGCGCTCGAGGAGGCGCTCCTTCGTCCGCTCGAACGTCTCCGCCGAGCTCCACGGCAGGCCCTGGAGCAGGCCGTCCGCCATGCGGCGCAGGCCGAGGAGGTAGAAGCCCCCGTCGTCGGACGGTCCGAGGACCGCATCGGCGGTCTCCAGCGCCCGCCTCGCGTCGTCGAGGAGGTCCCCGGGGAGACCCGGCGAGTCGGTGCCGACGACGAGCGCCGCGGGCGCCGCCTCGAGCGCGCGCCCCAGCGTCCTCTCCAGGCGGTCGCCCAGGTCCCCATCCCCCTGCGGCCACGCCCGGCGCACGCGGAGCTCCCGCCACTCGGGAGCCTCGGGGTCCGTCGTCGCGAGGAGCGGTTCGGCCCACGTTCGAGAAGAGACCGCCGCCCAGGTGTCCTGGAAGAACGCGCGCGCGAGCGCGGCGGCGGCCTGGGGCCCGACGCCTTCCGCAAGCCGCGTCTTGGCCTCGCCCGCGCGCGGCGGCTTGGCGAAGACGAGGACGGGAAGACGCGGGAGCCGGCCGGTCACGGCGAGACGATACCGGAGCCGGCCTCCTCACGGGCCCAGAGGGCTCCGTAGGTGGCGACGAGGAAGGGGACGAGGTACGTGAGCGGGACCTTCCACCAGAGGGAGGGCGGTGCATCCCCACGGAGAAGGAGGTCTCCGTGGTTCAAGGCGGTCAACAGCGTGCCCACGACGAGCGCGGCGCGAACCGACCGCCCTACGACGGCCCTCGTGAGCCCGAGGCGCTTCACGGCAGGACGACCTCGAAGCCGGACGGGCCCTCCTCGACGAGGACGAGGTGGAATCCGCGCCGCGGGCCGATCCGCACGAACCCCTCGTAGTTCGTCGCCGCCTCGATGGCGCCGAACGTCCACGAGCGGCTCTTCTCGGCCTCGCGTGACGTGACCTCCCGGTAGGCCTCGGCCACGCTCTCGTCGAAGAAGGGGGACACGAGGATCGCGGCCCCGACGTCGCCCGTCCTGGTCCGCGCTTCCTTCGCCGCCGTGACGCGCTCGACGAAGTGGGCCAGGACCTCGGGCGTCACGCGGGCCACGCGGTGGGCCAGGTGCAGGACCTTGTCGTCCTCGCCGAAGGTCACGACGTCGAAGAGGTCGGTTTCCCTCGACTTCGGCCGCGGCAGGGCGTGGTGGATCCGCGCGCGCTTCACGAGCGGGATCCAGTCCGCGAGGTACTTCAGCGACTTCTCCTTCCCGATCCGCTGGAGGACGGCGGGCGCCTTGCCCACGAGCCAGGAAAGGAACCGCGCGGCGCCGTCGGCCGCGAACGCCCTCTGCCTCGCCTCGTCGCTCGCCCCGCCCGTCCGGGTCGGGTCGGTCCCGGCCAGCTCGAGCCGAAGGGCCGCCGCGCCGGCCGCTCGCGTGTCGAAGCCCGTTCGGCGACTCGTCCGGAAGAGCCCCCGCCCGGGAGATCGCGAAGCCTCGGGAGAGGCCTCAGGGGGGACCTCGACCGCGGCGTCGGCGAGCTGGAGGCGGAACGAGGCGAAGACCGGCTCGGCGGAAGCCTCCTCGACCGTCGCGTGGAGGAGGACGTCGGAGACCCACGTCTCCCAGGGCTCGGAGACGGGCGCTCCGTCCCAGGGACCGGAGAAGAGCGAGAGCGCGCTGCGCCCCTCGTGGAGGAGGATGAACGCTTCGTCCCCGTCCCGGTTCAGCCGGACGACCCCGCTGAACGCCTCGTCGCGCAGGCGCCTCGCGAGCGCGGGGAGGTTCACGAAGCTCGAGTCGAGCCCCTCGAACCGCGCCTTGCGCGGCTTCAGGAGCGAGGCGAGGAGGCGCACGATGCCCGGCGGGATTCCCGCCGGAACGGCGTGCAGCTCGGCCTGGGCCTCGGCCGGCAGCGCCTCGACCACCCCGTCGCCCTCCTCGCCGGAGACGGTGTCGAAGGCGCCGACGACCCAACCGTCGCAGACGAGGAGCAGGTATCTGCCAGCGACCTTCACGGCCCCGGCGAACGGCTCGGCGTGAAGCGGCGTCTCCGTGAGCCTCGCCAGGAGTGAGCTGACCGGCCCCTTCGGCAGCGACCTCGCGGGCCAGGCGTTCACGGCGGCCTCGGCCACGCGGGAGGCGCCGGACGGCAGCCCGTCGAGGACGATCCTCCCTTCCGTCGAGACGACCGTCGCCCCGGCCGGGCTCGACCCGAACGGCGAGAGGACGAAAGGCCCGACGGACGACGCGGCCGGGGACGCCGGGCGCGGGTTCGGGCGAACCGCGGCCGCGAAGGGCCGAAGCGCCTCCGCCAGCTCCGATGCGTGGCTGAAGCGCCGGGCCGGGTCCTTCTCGAGGGCCTTGAGGACGATCCCGTCGACTGCCGCCGGCAGGTCGCGGTTCAGCGAGGTCGGCGCTTCCGGCCTCCCGAAGAGGATCGAGGTCGTCAGCTCCGCGAGGGTCGCGCCGGAAGAGGGCGGCCTCCCGGTCAGGCACTGGTACAGGACGACCCCCGCGCCGAAGATGTCGGAGCGGCCGTCCACCGGCAGACCGCGGAGCTGCTCGGGGGAGGCGTACATCGGCGTCGCGACGACCTCCCCCGCGCGCGTCTTCACGAGCTCGATCCCCTCGATGCGCGCGATGCCGAAGCCCGTGACCTTCAGCCGCCCGTCCGCCCTGAGGATGAGGTTCGAGGGCTTGATGTCGCGGTGGACGACGCCCGCGGCGTGGGCCGCCTCGAGCGCTTCGCCGAGCTCGACGCCGAGGCGGGCGACGAGGCCGAGGGGCAGCGGCGCGCCGGACGCCAGAAGGCTCTCGAGCGGCTCGCCGTCGAGCCACTCCATCGCGATGAAGGGCCGCCCGTTCTCCTCGCCGATCCGGTGGATCGTCGCGATTCCCGCGTGGGAGAGGCGCGCGGCCGCCCGGGCCTCCTGCTGGAACCGGAGCCGGGCCTCCTTCTGCCCTTCCGGCCCCAGCTCGGCGAGGAGGTCGTCCCTCATCACCTTGATGGCGACGGGACGGCCGAGGTCGTGGTCGAACGCTTCGTAGACGACGCCCATCGCCCCTTCGCCCGCCTTCCGGCGGAGCTCGTAGGGGAACGTGGGGGAGGAGACGAGGACGCTGCGGTTCGGCATGGGTCACCTCGACGCGAGAGGGGCGTAAGGGTTGGCTTTCGTTCCGAGCACGGGGTCAGCGCCGGAGCCAGCGGAACGCGCGGGTGAGCCGGCTCTTCGTGCCGGGGGTCAGCTTCGTCCTCATGTACGCATCGCCGAGCGCCCGGACGACGTCGGAGAGGCTCGGGTAGGTGTGGATCGTCGCGGAGATCTTCCCGAGCGGGATCCCGTGCTTCTTGGCGAGGACGAGCTCGGGCAGGAGGTTCCCCGCCTGCGGGTGGACGATCGTCGCCCCCAGGATCTCCCCCTTCGGCCCGGCCACGACCTTGGCGAAGTACCCCTCGGCCTCCCCGTCGCAGACGGCGCGGTCGATGGAGTCGAACGGGACGCTGAAGACCTGGTGCGCCACGCCCTTCGACTTCGCGGCCGTCTCGTTCAGCCCCACGTGCGCGATCTCCGGCTCCGTGAACGTCGTCCAGGGGAGGTTCGCGAGGTCGTGCCGCGTCGAGCCCGGGAAGAGGATGTTCCGGATGACGACGCGCGCCTGGTGGCCCGCCCAGTGCGTGAAGAGCGGCCCCCCGGCGACGTCGCCGACGGCCCAGATCGACGGGACGTTCGTCCTGCACCGGTCGTCAATCTCGATCCCCTTCTTCGAGTACGTCACGCCTGCCGCCTCTAGCCCGAGCCCGTCCACGTTCGGCGTGCGGCCGACGGCGACGAGGATCTCGTCGGCCGCGACCTCGG
>CALMDF010000552.1 GCA_937864895.1 uncultured Holophagales bacterium
GCGGCCGGCGCGGCCCTCGCGACGCTCGGGGGGACGCACCCCGCCGCGATCGGCGCCCTCGGCCTCTCGCCCGAGTCGGCCGCGGCGCTCCGGGAGGAAGTCGCCCGCGAGCTGGCGCGCCTCGGGGGGCTCGCCACGGGAGTGGCCCTCCTGGGCGAGCTCTCGGCCCGGACCTCGGACGCGATCTGCGCCGCTGGGGAGATCCTCTCCGCCGCCCTGGCGGCCGCCGCGCTCGAGAAGCGCGGCGTCGCGACCGCCCGGGTCGACCCGCGCGAGTGGATGGCGACCGACGCCGGCTACGGCGGCGCGGTGCCGGACGAGGCGGCGACCGCCGAGCGGGTGGCGAGGGTCCTCCTTCCCGCCCGGGCGGCCGGGAAGGTCGTCGTCACGGGAGGATTCGTCGGGGCCGCGCCCGACGGCTCGACGACGACGCTGGGAAGGGGTGGCTCGGACTTCTCGGCCGCCCTCCTCGGCGCCGCCCTCCACGACTCCGGCGCGCCCGTCGAGTCGATCGAGATCTGGACCGACGTGGACGGGATCCTGACGTCGGACCCGCGCCTCGTCCCCGCTGCCCGGATCATTCCCGAGGTCGGCTACGCCGAGGCGGCCGAGCTGGCGTTCTTCGGGGCGAAGGTCCTTCACCCCGCCACGATCCGGCCCGCGGTCACGCGCGGCATCCCGGTGAGGGTGAGGAACTCGTTCCGGCCCTCGGCGCCTGGCACGACCGTCCGGGCCGAGGCCCCCGGGAACGGCGTCCGGGCCGTCGCGATGCGCTCGGGCGTCGCGGCCCTCTTCGTCGGGAGCCCGCGGATGCTCCTCGCCCACGGCTACGCGGCGCGGGTCTTCGCCGTCTTCGAGAAGCACGCCGTGCCGGTCGACGTCATCGCGACGAGCGAGGTCTCCATCTCGATCACGGTCGACGCGAAGGCGCCCCTCGACGCGCTCGCCCGCGACCTCTCGGCCTTCGCCGAGGTCGAGGTCCTCCGCGACCTGGCGGTCCTCTCGGTCGTCGGGCGGAAGCTCCGTTCGACGGCCGGGGTCGCGGCCCGCGTCTTCGCGGCGATCGGCGACATCAACGTGGTCCTCATCTCGCAGGGGGCCTCGGAGACGAACGTGACCTTCGTGGTGCGGGCCGTGGACGCCCCGGAGGCGCTCCGCAGGCTCCACCGCGAGCTCTTCGAGAAGGAGGCGGCGTGAAGGCGCTCATCGTGGGCCCGGGGAAGATGGGGAGGGCCATCGAGGCCGTTCTCCTGGTGCGCGGGCACGGGGTCCGCGCGAGAGTCGGGCGGAAGGACGATCTCGAGGCCGTCGAGCCCGACGTCGTCGACGTCGCTTTCGAGTTCACCTCGCCCGACGCGGCTCCGAGGGCCGTCGCGACGCTCCTCGCCCACCGGGTCCCCGTCGTCTCCGGCACGACCGGCTGGGACGTCGAACCGGCCCGCCGCCTCGCGTCCGAGCGGCGCGTCCCGTTCCTCCACTCGCCGAACTTCTCGATCGGCGTCGCGGCCCTCCGCCGCGCGGCGATGGTCCTCGGGGGCGCGCTCGCGCGGTTCCCCGAGTTCGAGCCGGCGATCGTCGAGCGCCACCACTCGGCCAAGAAGGACGCCCCCTCGGGGACCGCGAAGGCGATCGCGGCGGCCGTGGGCGTCGGGCGGACCGCCGGCGAGGAGATCCCCATCGTCTCCCTCCGGCACGGCGGGCAGCCGGGCGAGCACGTCCTCGTCTTCGAGGGCCCGGACGAGTCGATCGAGCTCGTCCACCGGGCCCGCTCCCGTTCCCTCTTCGCGCTTGGGGCCGTCCAGGCCGCCGAGTGGCTCTTGAAGTCGGGGCTGACCGGCCCCGTCACGTTCGAAGACTTTCTCGACAGGAGGACCGGATGAAGCCGCACGACGTGACCCGCGTTCGCCTCACGGGCGTCTTCACGGCGCTCGTGACCCCTTTCAACGAGAAGGGCGAGTTGGACGAGCCGGCCCTCCGGAAGCTCGTGAGGCGCCAGGTCGCGGGAGGCGTCGCGGGCGTCGTCCCCTGCGGGACGACGGGCGAGGCCGTGACGCTCGACCCCGACGAGCACGAGCGCGTCGTGGCTGTCACCGTCGAGGAGGCGCGGACGGGCCGGCGCGCCGTCCGGGTCATCGCCGGCTGCGGGTCGAACGACACGAGAAAGTCGCAGAAGCTGGCGGAACGCTGCCGGAAGGCGGGGGCCGACGCGCTCCTCGTCGTGACGCCCTACTACAACAAGCCGACGCCGCGCGGCCTCGTCGAGCACTTCAAGGCGGTGGCCGACGCGGGGCACCTCCCCCTCGTCGCCTACAACGTGCCGGGCCGGACCGGCCTGAACATGCTTCCCGAGACGGTCCTGCAGATCGCGGAGGACCCGCGCGTCTGGGCGGTGAAGGAGGCGTCCGGGAGCCTCGACCAGGCCTGCGAGATCCTGCGTCACCGGCCCGAGGGCTTCTCGGTCCTCTCGGGCGAGGACTCTCTCGCCCTCCCGATGATCGCGTGCGGGGGCGACGGCGTCATCGCGGTCGTCTCGAACGAGGCCCCGGCCCTCCTCGTGGCGCTCGTGGAGGCGGCTCTCACGGGCGACCGGGACGAGGCGGCGCGGCTGCAGGCGAAGCTCTTCCCGCTCATGCGCGCGAACTTCCGCGAGTCGAACCCCATCCCGGTGAAGTGGGCGCTCCACCGCCTCGGCCTCATCCCGGACCGCCTGCGCCTCCCGCTCGGCCCTTCCTCGAGCGCGCAGCACGAGCTCGTGGAGGAGGCCCTGAAGGAAGCCGGGCTTCGCGACACGGACGGCAACCCGGTCGAAGGGGCGCTGTGAGCGACGACCTCACGCGGGAAGACGTCCTCGCCCTCCTCGACCGTCTCGAGCGGGGAGAGGTCCGGGCGGCCGAGCCCGACGGCGACGGCTGGCGCGTGAACCCGGAAGTGAAGGCGGGAATCCTTCGCGCCTTCCGCCTCGGGGTCGACGTCGATCTTTCGGCTCCGCCCTTCGCCTACCGCGACCGCGACACCCTCCCGCCGCGCGGCGTCCTGCCCGAGGGAGTCCGGGTCGTCCCGGGAGGGACCTCCCTCCGGCGCGGGGCCCACGTGGCGAAGGGCGTCGTCGTGATGCCGCCGGCATACGTCAACGTCGGCGCCTTCGTCGACGAGGGGGCGATGATCGACAGCCACGCCCTCGTCGGCTCCTGCGCTCAGGTGGGGAAGAGGGTCCACCTCTCGGCCGCGGCCCAGGTCGGAGGCGTCCTCGAGCCGGTCGGGGCGCGGCCGGTCATCGTCGAGGACGAGGTCTTCGTCGGCGGCGGCTCGGGCCTCTACGAGGGCGTTCTCGTGAGGCGGCGGGCCGTCCTGGCCGCGGGCGTCATCCTCACCGGCTCGAGCGTTCTCTACGACCTCGTGAACGAGCGCGAGATCCGCGGGAATGGGGCCGAGCCGCTGACGGTGCCGGAAGGGGCCGTCGTCGTCCCCGGGTCGCGGCCGGCGCCCGGCTCGTGGGCGCGCGTGCGAGGCCTTTCCATCTCGGCCGCGGTCATCGTGAAGTACCGCGACGACCGGACCGACGCCCGCACCGCCCTCGAGGACTCCCTCCGCCGCTAGGCTGGGCTCTCCACGACGACGTGCCCCGCGGCGGCGAGCGCCGCGAGGGCGTCGTCGAGCTTCTCGCGCTTCACGAGGACGTAGTCGGTGTCGAACGTGCTCAGGGCGAAGATGCTCACCCCGGCCGCCGCGAGAGGCTGGAGGACCGACGCGAGGACGCCGACCATCGAGAACGGGAAGGGCCCGACGAGGCCGAGGAGCGCCCACCCCGTTTCCACCCTCGCGCCCGCCGGGGCCGCCGTCTCGGGACAGACGACGGACAGCTCCACCGGCGTCCGGGTGACGGAGGAGAACGGCGGGACGAGCGAGGCGAGGGGGACCTCGGCACCGGCCGGGAGGCGCGCCACGGCGTAGCTGCCGGGCAGGACGGCGAATCGAAGGCTGGTCATCGGCGCGAGGCTCGCGACGGGCCGCCGGCGTCTACGAACGGGCGGGCGTGGGCGCGGGGCTCGCCGCTGGACGGTTCATCGGGCCGGAGGGGACCTCCGCCTTCTGGCGTTCGGCCTTCACGAGGGTCCAGCCGCCCCGCACGGTCGTCGCGTTGCAGTAGGTCTTGAGGCAACGCGCGTCGTTGAGGCACGAGAGGATCCCGGTGCAGGCGTCGCGGGGCGAGAGCTTCTGCGAGACCTTCTCCTGGACGGTGCACGGCCCCATGTACGCCGGATTGTGGAAGGTGCACTCGACGGTGTAGGTCTCGTCGGGCGGCGTTTCGCCCTTCGCCGGGGCTTCCTGGGCGAGGGGGGAAGGGAGAGCGAAAAGGAGCGCGAGGAGGAGATGGAACATGGCGAGGCTCCTTCCGCCACGACATTAGCACCGGCGCCGGCCGCGGGAACGGAGATGCACGGTCCCCGGGAGTCCCGGTCAGCCGCCGTCGGAAGCGGCTCCGAGGTGCGGCCGGAGGAGAACCGCCGTCTCCTCGAGCCGCTTCCGGGACGCGCGGGCGCCGAAGCCCCTGAGAAGCCGCCGCACGAGGCCCCCCACGATCCTGGGGAGGTCTCCCGACGTTCGGGGAACGACGTGGACGTGGACGTGGGGGATGTGCTGGTTCGCGGCCCGTCCGTCGTTCAGGAGGAGGTTCCCTCCGGAGAAGGGAAGCCCGGAGAGGCGCTGGGCCTCGAGGACCTTTCCCGCCATGGCGAAGAGCTCGCGCTGAACGGAAGGAGGGAGCTCGCCGAGCGTGGCCGCGTGCTCGACGGGAACGACGAGGGCGTGACCGCGAGCGATCGGGAAGAGGTCGAGGAAGGCGACGCACGAGTCCTCGCGCAGGAGGACGACCGCCGGAGCGCGCGAAGCGACGATGGCGCAGAAGACGCACCCCGGCTCGGCCGTCATGGTTCCTCCCCGGGGCGCCCGCGCGGGTTCCATCGGTATCGCGAGAGGGGGAGCGCCCCGTCGCGCGAGAACCGGACCCCTTCCCGCTCGAGCATGAGCTGCTGGAGGCGCTCGTGGCCCATGCCGTCGGACCTGGGGCTCGTGCGGCCCTCGGCGTTGACGACGCGGTGCCACGGCACGCGCGTGCCCTCGGGCAGCGCGTGGAGGGCATAGCCGACGAGGCGGGCCTGGCCCGCCAGCCCCGCGAGGACGGCCACCTGGCCGTACGTGGCGACGCGGCCCCGCGGTATCCGGGCCACGACGGCGTAGATGGGGGAGTGGGTGCGTCCGGAGACCGGCCCGGCCGAGGACTGGTCGCGCCTTCCGCGCCCCGTTCCAGGCGCCTGGGAGACCCGGACGGCGCGAGTCATGGACGGCCTCCTATGGGCAGAGCGCCTGGACCGCGAGGGAAGGGGCCCCGGGTGCGTCGCTGGCGATCTCGAAGGACATCACGCCGGTCGCGCCGAGGCCGTTGGTCACGACGATCACGTACCGGGCCGTGCCGGCCTCCATGCGAGGCATGGAGAACGTCTGCTGCGCGGAACAGGGCATGGAGCCGGCGGCCGAGCCGTTGATCGTGACGATGAGGGGAGCCAGGGTGCAGGTGCAGACGGCGGACGTGAGCGTGAGGATGCCGACGTCCGAGAGAACGGGCGCCGCGGCCGCGGTGAGGGTGATGACGGCCGCGGAGTGGGTGCCGCCGGGCTCGGTCGGCGAGTCGTCGCAGCCGCCGCCCCAGAGCGCGGCGCCGAGGAGGAGGACGATGCCCCGGGCGGATCTCGCGCGACGCCTCATGCCGAGGGCGATTCTATCGGCGGCGGGCCGGCCGCGTACCCGGTGCGTCCGAGTATCAGAAGGGCGGCCAGGCTGCCCAGGACGAGATGGCGATGAGCCACTGTGCCGGAAAGTAGGTGCCGTGTATGAGCGGCTGCGCAGCCGGGAAGGGGCTCCGGGGACGATTCCAGGCGAGGAGAGCGTCGGAGAGGAGGAAGAGGGCGGCGGCGAGCGAGGCCAGAGCGGCGGGCGAAGTGCCA
>CALMDF010000553.1 GCA_937864895.1 uncultured Holophagales bacterium
CGGCGCCAACGGGTACACGGGCCGTCTGATCCTCGACGCCGCGCTGGCGCGAGGTCTCCCCGTGACGCTGGCCGGACGGCGGCGCGAGGCGATCGAGCCCCTCGCCCGGGAACGGGACGTGCCCTTCGAGGTCTTCGCCCTCGACGAGGCGCCCCGGCGCCTCGCGGAGCGGGTCTCCCGGTTCGGGGCGCTCCTCCTGGCCGCCGGGCCGTTCTCGAGGACGAGCGCGCCGGCCCTCTCCGCCTGCCTGACGGGCGGCGTCCCCTACCTCGACATCACCGGGGAGATCGGGGTCTTCGAGGCGGTCTTCGCCCGGCACGCCGAGGCGGTGAGGGCGGGGGTCGTCCTCCTTCCCGGGGTCGGGTTCGACGTGGTTCCCTCCGACTGCCTCGCGGCCTCCCTGGCCGAGGCGCTTCCGGGCGCGGTCCGCCTCCAGCTCGCCTTCCGGGGCTTCGGGGTCTCGGCCGGAACGGCGCGGACGATGCTCGAAGGGCTCCCGAAGGGGGGCGCGGCGCGCGTCGACGGCAAGCTCGTCTCCGTTCCCGCAGCGTGGAAGACGAGGACGATCCCGTTCTCCGACCGGCCCCGCTTCGCCATGACGATCCCCTGGGGAGACCTCTCGACCGCCTACCGATCCACCGGCATCCCGAACATCGAGACGTACATGGCGATGGCGCCCGCGCACGTCTCGGCGGTCCGGTGGGCCAGACCGCTCCTCCCGATGGCCGCCTTCGCCCCCTTCCAGGCTCTCGCGGCGGCGTGGCTGAAGAAAGGCGTCGCCGGACCGACGGCCGAGGAGAGGGCCCGGGAGCGTTCCCTCCTCTGGGGCCGGGTCGAGGACGGAGAAGGACGGGCCGTGGAAGGGACCCTGGAGACCCTCGAGGGGTACACGCTGACGGCCGAGACGGCCGCTCTCGCGGCGGAGAAGGTCCTCCGCGGGGGCGTGAAGCCGGGGGCGTGGACGCCCTCGCGGGCCTTCGGGCCGAGGTTCATCGAGAAGGTCCGCGGCACGAAGCTGACGGTCCCGTCCCGCTCGGACGGCGCCTCCCCGGCGAGGAAGGGGGGCGCGCGGCAGGACTGACGGGGCGGGATCGTCCCGATCGGCGGGAAGCCGGGGGACGGCCGGGTCGGCTCGCGCGCCGGGAGAAGGCATCGCAGAATGCGGCCCTGCCGGGCCGATCGGCCCGCGAGGAGGTCCCCCATGTCCCTGCCCGACCCGCACCCGCGGGAAGTCTTCGAGACTCTTCGCCGCCGCGGCCCCGGGACGAGGATCGCCGTCGTCGGCGCGAGCAACGACCCGGCGAAGTACGGAAACGTCATCGTGAGGAACCTCGCGGCCAAGGGCTACACCGTCCTCCCGGTGAACCCGCGCGAGAAGGAGATCGCGGGACTGCCCGCCTTTCCGAACCTCGCGGCCGTGCCGGGGCCGATCCACATCGTGAACGTGGTCACTCCTCCCGCCGTCACGAAGGGAATCGTCGAGGAGGTGGCGCGCCTCGGTCACGAGGCGGTCTGGCTCCAGGACGGGAGCTTCGACAACGAGGTCCTCGAAGCCGCGGCGAACGCTCCCTTCCGGACGGTCCGCGACGCCTGCATCATGGTCGCGAGCAACTTCGGCTGAGGGCTCCCGGGGGGGCTTCCTCCGGGCGATACACTCCGGGGCGTGAGCGGCGAAGAAGAGGCGATCGACTCGGACCGGTTCCGCGAGGAGTGCGGCGTCTTCGGGATCTACGGGCACCCCGACGCCGCCAACCTCACCTACCTCGGCCTCTACGCGCTCCAGCACCGCGGCCAGGAAGCGGGCGGGATCGCCGCCTGGAACGGGAGGCGGATCGGCGTCGAGAAGGGGATGGGCTACGTCGCCGACCTCTTCAACGAAACCCGGCTCGCCCGTCTCCCGGGGCGGTCCGCGGTCGGGCACGTCCGGTACTCCACGGCGGGCGGCTCCCTCCTCGAGAACGCCCAGCCGATCGTCTACAACACGAACAAGGGGCCGCTCGCCGTCGCGCACAACGGGAACCTCGTCAACGCCGACGAGATCCGCGCCGAGCTGGAGCTCGAGGGCTCGATCTTCACGACGACCTCCGACACGGAGGTCCTCCTCCACCTGATGGCCCGGTCGAGGGCGGAGAGCCTCGTCGAGGCCCTGCGGGACACCCTCGGGCGGGTCCGGGGGGCCTACTCGCTCGTCCTCCTCGCGGGGGAGAAAGTGCTCGCGGCGCGCGACCCGCAGGGGTTCAGGCCCCTCACGATCGGGCGCCTCGGCGACGCCTGGGTCATCGCCTCGGAGACGTGCGCCTTCGACCTCATCGACGCCGAGCCCGTGCGCGACGTCGAGCCCGGGGAGATCGTCATCCTGGACGCCGGAGGCGTCGCGTCGTCCTCTTTCGCGATGGGGCGCCGGACGGCCTTCTGCGTCTTCGAGCACGTCTACTTCGCCCGTCCCGACTCCACCGTCTTCCACAGGTCGGTCGCCGAGTCGCGCCGCGCCTTCGGGCGGCGCCTCGCCCGCGAGCACGCGGTGCCGGCCGACGTCGTCGTGCCCGTCCCGGACTCGGGCGTCTTCGCCGCGCTCGGCTACGCCGAGGAGAGCGGCATCCCCTACGGCATGGGTCTCGTGAGGAACCACTACGTCGGGCGGACCTTCATCGAGCCGAAGCAGTCGATCCGGAACTTCGGCGTGAAGGTGAAGCT
>CALMDF010000554.1 GCA_937864895.1 uncultured Holophagales bacterium
AAGCCGCGGATGTTGATCCAGTCGTAGCGGGGCTCGTTGCCGTACGTGTCGACGCCGACGCTGCCGGTGTACTGGATCGCCTCGTTCACCGTCTGGACGTTTCGCGCCGTCATCTGGTCCATCGTGATGACCGAGACGGACTGCGGGACCTCGATGAGGGGCGCCTCGGTCTTCGTCGACGTCGTCGAGGACGCGGCGACGTACCCGCCCGTCGCCGTGACGGTGACGATGCTGTTGAAGCGGCCCTCCGCCAGCTTGAAGCTCCGCTCGCTGGCGCCGGCCGCCTTCAGGACGACGGTCTCGGCCCAGGGGAGGAAGCCGGGGGCCTCGATGTCCACCTGGTAGGTGCCCGCGTGCGCGGTGAAGGAGTACGTGCCGTCGCCGACGGTTCGCGCGCTGCGGCGGAAGGATCCGCACGCGAGCGTGAGGCTCGCGCCCGCGAGGGGCGCGCCGGCCTGGTCGGTGACCTTGCCGGTGAGACGCACCTGCGGCTGCGCGGTGTCGACGCGACACGTGTCCGTGAACGTGGCGGGCGACTGACCCACCGCCGGGGTCGCCGCCAGCGCGACGAGGGTGATTGCGACTGCGAGTTCCGACTTCACCTCTCCACCTCCTCGGGACCCATTCGGCCGTCCGGTTCGGCGCAGGACCGGCTGCCGGTTCGAATCCGCTTCTTCCCGGGTCGCATCCTTCCATCGGTGCTGGTATCAGACAAGGGCCAGATTTCGACCGATGGATGGTTCCAGATGAAACCCGCGCCAACGCGGGGCCCGGTGGGCCGGCGGCGTCCCGACCCCCGGCGGCGGCGAGAGGGCGGGGCACCGCGATCGCGGCCCGAGAGGGCGCGTTCCCGGGAAACGCGGCATCTGGACCCATGTATCTGTGGATTTCTGGGCCTTTACGAGGACCAGTACCGGAGCCACCATGCCGCCGGCCCCGCGAGCCGGACGAACCGCCGCGGGGACGACGGGAGAGGACGATGTTCGTAAGACCCTGCTGGAAGCCGTGGGACCTCGAAGCCGCGTACGAGCTCATGGGCACCGACCCGTGGGCGCTCCTCGTCCAGAACGGCGACGAGGGCCCGTTCGCCACGAACCTTCCCCTGTACCTCGACCGCTCGCGCGGGCCGCACGGCACGCTCGTCGGGCACATCGCGGCGGCGAACGCCCACGCCCGTGTCCTCGCGGAGGCGCGCGGAGAGGCGCTCGCGATCTTCGAGGGGCCCTGGAGCTTCGTCACGGCGAGCTGGTACCCGAACCGGGACATGCCCGGAACCTACTACTACACGGCCGTGCACTGCGCCGGCCGGATCCGGCTCCAGACGGCGGCCGAGCTCGAGGCGGCCCTCGGGGAGCTGAACGGGCGGATGGAGGGCCGCGTCCCGAACGGCTGGAAGATGGACGAGGTCCCGCACTCGGAGATCGCGCGGCGGCTCCCCGCGATCGTAGGCTTCGAGCTCCCGATCGAGAGGCTCGAGGCGAAGTTCAAGCTGGGGCAGGACGAGCCTCTGAAGGACGCGATGGCCGTGGCCGGCCACCTCGCGGCCTCACCCGACCCCTCCTCGAGGCGCCTCTCCGAGATGGTCCGCCGCGCCAACGCGGGCCGGACTGCCTGAGAATCCGCGGCGTGACGTACGGCCGGCGGCCCGGGCGGACCCGGTGAGCGAGAGGGAACGCCCGCCGGAGCTCCTCCGGGCGCTCGGCCTCTGGGACTCCGTGTCCCTGATCCTGGGCATCATGATCGGCTCGGGCATCTTCCTGATGGCCGGGGCGATCGCCCTCCAGCTCGACTCCCTGCCCGCCGTCCTCGCCGTCTGGGCTTTCGGTGGCCTCCTCAGCCTCTCCGGCGCGGTCGCGCTCAGCGAGCTCGGGGCCGCGATGCCCTCGGCCGGCGGGCTCTACGTCTACCTGACCCGGGCGTACGGGCCCGGCGTCGGCTTCGTGTACGGCTGGAGCGCGATGGCCCTCATCCACGCCGGGGGGCTCGCGACGCTCGCCGCGGCGATCGGCCTCTACCTCGGCCCGATCCTCCGGCTCTCGCCGGGCGAGACGAAGGGGCTCCAGCTCGGCGCGATCGCGCTCTTCGCCGTCGTCAACTCGCTCGGAGTCGTCGTCGGGAAGTGGGTGCAGAACGCGCTCACCGCGCTGAAGGTGCTCGGCCTCGCCGTCATGACGGCGGCGCTCACCTCGAGCGGGAGCGCCGCGTCGCTCCTCTCGCACTGGTCCCGCCCGCCCGGGGAGCTCTCGTGGACCGCGTTCGGACTCGCCCTCGTCGCGGTCCTCTGGGCCTACGACGGGTGGCACTTCGTCTCGTTCGCGGCGGGAGAGGTGAAGAACCCCTCGAAGACGATCCCGCTCAGTCTCCTCGTCGGCACCGCGATCACGTGCGGCATCTACCTCGTCGTGAACCTCGCCTACTACGCCGTCCTCTCGCCGGAGGCGATGCGCGGGTCCGACCGGGTCGCGGCCGCCGCGATCGGGACCTCGTGGGGGCCGGGAGCCGCGCTCGCTCTGTCGCTCCTCATCTCCGTCTCGATCCTCGGCGCGATGAACGGCATCCTGCTGGGCGCCTCGCGGGTGATCCTCGCGATGGCCCGGGACGGGCTCTTCTTCCGCGGCTTCGGCCGCGTCAGCCCGCGGTTCCACACGCCCGTCGTCGCGACCGTCGCGCAGGCCGCGTTGGCGGCGGCGTTCACGCTCGTCGGCACCTTCCAGCAGCTCTTCACGTCCTACGTCTTCACGGCGTGGATCTTCTACGGCCTCGCCGTGGCCGGGGTGATCGTCCTGCGACGGCGCGAGCCCGGCCTCGAACGTCCCTACCGCTGCCCGGGTTACCCCGCGACGCCCGTCTTCTTCGTCCTCGCCACGGCCGGCATCGTCGTGAGTACTTTCGTCGCGAGCTTCTGGCAGGCGCTCCTCGGTGTCGGCCTCATCCTCGCCGGCGTGCCGCTCTACTTCGCCTTCCGGGCCCTGGACCGGCGGAAGGCGGGGGGCGCGAACGGGAGCGGGGGCGAGGACGCCGGTTGATACCATCCTCGCGGGGGTGGGGATGCGCACGCTCGCCGGTCTCTTCCTGGATCGCTCCTCCCGGACGACGCTCCAGGAGCAGCTCGCCCGGCAGATCAAGGAGCTGATCCAGGGCGGCGTCCTTTCCCCCGGCGACGCGCTTCCCTCCACCCGGGACGTCGCGACCGGCCTCAACGTCTCGCGCAACACCGCCGTCAACGCCTACGACCGCCTCGTGAGCGAGGGGTACCTCGAGCCGGTCTCGCGGTCCGGCGTCTTCGTCAGCTCATCCATCACCCTCTCGCCGCACTCGACCTGGCCGGTCCGGCAGAACGCGGCGAGGGGCCGGGCTCCGGCCGTCGCGCCCGCGGCGCCGGCGCCGCTCGCGGCCCCGGCGCCCTTCCGGCCGAGCCAGCCCGACGTCTCCCTCTTTCCCCTTCTCGTCTGGAACCGGCTGCGCTCGCGGGCCCTCCGGCTCGAGGGGCGCAACCTCCTTCACTACCAGGAGCCCTGCGTGGCCGGGCACCCGGCGCTGCGTCAGAACGTCGCCGCCTACCTCCGCGACTCCCGGGGCGTTCGATGCGACTGGAACCAGGTGGTGATCACCTCGGGCTCGCAGCAAGCCCTCTTCCTTCTCGCGTCCCTGCTCCTCGGGCCCGCC
>CALMDF010000555.1 GCA_937864895.1 uncultured Holophagales bacterium
GGAGCCGGTTCCGGAGCCGGGGCGGGCGCCGGGGCGGCCGCGGGGGCCGGGGCCGCAGGCGCGACGCCCGTGAGGCCCTTGATCTCGGCGGCGGTCGTGGTCTCTTCCTTCGTGCTGACGAGCGTGGCGGTCAGGTTCATGCCCTCGCGGAGGTCCGCGATCCCGGTTTCCTTCCCGTCGACCAGGAACTTGACGCCGGAGGGAGGGGTGAACTTCTTGTAGGAGCCGTCGGCCATCTGGACCATGAGCGTGTTGCCGACCTTCTTGATCAGCTTTCCGTTCTTGACGGTGGTCACCTTGACCGGGGTCGTCGTCTCCGTCTTCACGAAGTCGGCCTCGAGAACGGTGCCGACCTTGAGCGTCTCGTAGGTGGTCGCAACGCCGCCGATCATGACGGTCTTGCCGGGCGCCGGGGTGAACTCCTTGATGCTGCCGTCGTCCATCTGGACGGCAACCTTGCCGTCGTACTTCGCGACGACCGTCCCGGTCTTGTGGACGATCACTTCGGTCGTCGACTGGGCGACGGCGACGGAGGCGACGCAGAGCGTCAGGACCAGGAGGGTCGCGATCTTCAGGGTACGAGTCATCTTCTTCTCTCCTTCTCCGAATTCATGGTTGACTCAGTGGGTCGAGCCGGGAACGGGCGGGGACTGCATTCCTTTCGAGGGGAGCCGCCTCCTTTCGAACGTGCGCGGACGGGGTCTCGGGCGTGGTTTGGGCTGACTCGTTCGGGATGCCGCCGTCGCGGCTCACGGCGCGGACGATGTACCGCTGCGGCGCGCTCCCGATGAAGTAGAACGGGTAGCAGGTGACGAGCGTCAGGACGGGCGAGGACGTCGGTTCGAGCACCCAGACGTCTTCAGGCCGCACGATCCGGATGGACTCCACGACGAAAGAGCGCCGGGCGGAGAGCGACCTGACCTCGATGACGTCGCCCGCGACGACGTCCTTGAGGCCTCGGAAAAAGCCATCGCGGTGGCCGGCGATTCCCGAGTTCCCGGTTTCGCCCGGGCGGGGCGTCCCCTCGATGAGTCCGACTCCCCGGTTCAGCGTCAGGTCGTCGGTCCCCGGCAGGACAGCGACCTCGAGCCCGATCTTCGGGATCGAAAGGACGGCGAGGGGCGCGCCGAAGTCCTTTCGGAGGCTTTCCTCGTAGGCCCGGATCCTCTCTGGGGACCAGAGGCTGGTGTCGAGGCTCCGGGCGGGACTCTCCGATCGGGTCTCGTCCGCCGCGGAAGAGGCCCCGGCCGCGGCGAACGCCTCGTCGAACCGCGCCAGGTCCCGCTTCTTCTGGACCTCTCCGGTCAGCTTCGCGCTTCCGGCCAGGGCCAGCAGGAGGACCCCGAGCGAAACGAGGCATCGCTCGATCACGTCGAGTCCGGCCACCTTATGGCCTCGGATGGTCACGACGGGACGGTACAGGGATTTCATGAGGGCAAGTCCTCGGAAAACTACCGGTCGCTATCAATAACAATACTAGGCCCCGTGGGCCTGCGCGGCAAAATGACAGTTTTCGGCAACGCCCCTTCGGGGCAACGGGGAAGACATATGACGGGTTCAGGGTCTCCCGGGCTCGTCCGTCGCCGCGCGCATCATGTTGGCTCAGGGGGCGCCGTCGAAGACGAGGGCTTCGGGCCAGGGGTCGAACGTGAGGCCCGGGAAGGCCGTCTCCGGGATGTCGCGCCTCGGGCGGCCGTGGTCTATCGTGCCGGGAGGAGGACCGAATGAGGATCGCACGCGCGCTGGCTGCGGCGCTTGCCCTGGGGCTGGCCGCCTGCTCGACGCTGGAGCTGAACACGGACTACAACCCGGGGACCGACTTCGCGAAGTACCGGACCTTCTCCTTCGAGGAAGGGGAGAAGCCGGCGAACCCCGTCGCCCGGAGAAGCGTCGAGTACGCGATCACGACCGCTCTCGAGGGCCGGGGCCTGAAGAACGTCGAGACCGGGGGCGACCTTCTCATCTACGGGCACTTCGTCCGCGACGAGAAGATCCAGGTCGAGTCGTACGGCTACGGGACGTACGGCTGGTACGGCTACGGGTGGGGCGGGGGCGTCACGACGACGACGGTCAGGCGGATCCCCGTCGGGACCATCCTGATCGACCTCGTCGACGCGAAGGAGAAGGCTCTCGTCTGGCGCGGCATCGTCAAGGACGAGATCTCGACGAACGTCTACCCCGAGGAGCGCGAGAAGAAGGCGATCGCGGTCGCGAAGGAGCTCTTCGCGGGCTACCCGCCGACGGCGAAGAAGTAGCGGGAGCGGCCTGGCAGGTCACGGCGCGCGCCGGAGGTCGGCGAGCCTGACCAGGCCGTCCGCCCTCGGCCCGTATACGAGGGGGCGGCGAACGACGAGGGCCTCCCGGCTGAAGTAGAGGGGGACCCAGGCGGCGTCGGCGAGGGCGGTCCCCAGCGCGCTCTGGAGTGCCGGGAGACGGCTGGCGGGGTCGGGCTGCAGGAGCGCCCCGGCGATCGCACGGTCGAGCTGGGGGTTCCGGTAGTTCCCGTAGTTGTCGATTCCCGCGCCAATGGAGGGGTCCGGCGAGTGGAAGGACGCGAGGAGCATTTCCAGGGCATCCCCGGTCATGCACCCGTCGGCGACGATCCAGAAGCTCAGCTCGTTTCGGTCCAGGGCCGAGAAGAACACGGAACTCGGCAGCTGGGTGACGGTGACCCGGATCCCAATGCTCGAGAGCTGCCGCGCCACCTCTTCGGCGGCCGCGCCGTAGCCGCTCCGGTGGAGGACGACGTCGAAGCCTCCCGGCAGGCCTGCCTTCACCAGGAGCCGCCGGGCGCGCTCGAGGTCCTGCACGGGGGGCGGAATGCCCGGGTCGAACCCGAAGATGGCGGGAGGGACGAGCTGCGAGGCGGGAATCGCGGCCGGGTCGGCCTTTCGCGCGATGGCGGTCCTGTCGAGCGCCAGGCTGATCGCCTCCCGGACCTCGCGCCTTCGGAACGGGTTCGGGATGCCGGGACAGAACGGGGTCTCTTCGCTCGCGACGTCGAACGCCAGGTGTCGAAGGAAGATGTTCGGGTAGCTCACGAACGCGTACTCGTCGCCCTGCTTCGCGAGAGCCTCGATCTCCGGCGAGCTGTAGCGGACGGCGTGCCACTTCCCTGCGGCGATGCCGGAGCTCGCCTCGCCGAGCGAGATCGAAAGGTCCACCCTGGCCCTCTCGAACCCGGGCGACGGCCCCCAGTAGGTCTCGTTCCGGCGGAGCAGCAGGGCCTTCCCCGGCGTCCACCCCTCGACGCGCCACGGCCCTGTTCCATTCGGCCGGGACTCGAGCGTCCCCGTCGTCGAGCCCTTCGGGACGATCGGAACGAAGGCCAGGTTTCCGAGCAGGAGGGCGTTCGGCCACTTCGTCCGGACGACGACGGCGGTGCCGGCGGCTTTCACCTCGCT
>CALMDF010000556.1 GCA_937864895.1 uncultured Holophagales bacterium
CTCCGACGATCTCCCCGTCCGACGTGAGCGGGCAGCCGAGGCAGGCGTGGATCCTCTCGAGAGCGTGGGGATCGGCGGTGAGGAGGCCGTCGAAAGGGTCCGGGAGAGCACTGCCCGGCGGAAAGAGGATCGGGGCCGGGGCCCGGAGGATGGCGTCGAGCCGCGGGTGCTGGCGCCTCGGGTACGGCCTCTCGAGCGCCTGGGGCACGAGCCCGTGCGCGGCGAGCGGGACGAGGACGTCGCCCTGGAGCCGGAGGAGGCAGGCCGCGTCGAACGGAAGGACCCGCCTCGCCGCGACGAGGAGGCGCTCGTACCGGTCCAGCGAGCCGAGCGACGCGGTCAGGTCGCGACCGATTTCGAGAAGGACCTCGAGAGCGTCCGGCTGTTGCGATCTCGACGACGTCGTTGCGTTTTCCACGACACTCCCTGCTGCGAACCTCATAACACACGTTTCCAAGTCATTGACATGCCTTGGCTTGGCTGGCGGCACGCCTCGTGCGATGGCCCGGATGGAGGCCAACGTGAACACTGCTCTCGTTCCCGAATCCGCTCTCGCCGACCTTGCCGTCGCCTTCCCCGCCGCCTCCCGCGTCTTCCGCCGCCACGGGCTCGACTACTGCTGCCACGGTCGGCGGCCCGTTTCTGAGGCCTGCGCCGAGCGCGGGCTCGACGCTTCCGCCCTTCTCGCCGAGGTCTCCGCCGAGGCCCGCGCCAGCTCGGACGGGGAGAGCTGGTCCGACCGGCCTCTCGCCGAGGTCGTCGAGCGGATCGTGAGCTGGTACCACGCGCGCCTCAGGACCGAGCTGCCGCTCCTCCTCCAGATGGCCCGGAAGGTGGAGGCGGTCCACGCCGAGAAGGAGACCGTTCCGGCAGGGCTCGCGGCGCACCTCGAGTCCCTGTCCCAGACCCTCCTCGACCACCTCGACAAGGAGGAGGAGGGGCTCTTCCCGATGCTCGTCTCCGGGCGCGGCGGCCAGCCGGCCCCGACCGTGAACGCGCTCGAGCGCGAGCACGAGGACGTCGCCCTCGCCCTCCAGAAGACCCGCGCCCTGACGACGGACCTCGTCCCTCCGGCCGAGGCCTGCACGACCTGGCGAGCCCTCTACCTCCGCCTCGACGAGCTCGAGGCCGAGGTGATGGAGCACGTCCACCTCGAAAACAACGTCCTCTTCCGCCGCGCGCTCTCTGCCGCGCTCTGATCCGAAAGGAAAAGATGACCACTGAGACTCACGCCTCCCACAGCCGCCGCTGGGCGCTCCTCGGGGGCACGCTCCTCTTCACGTTCCTCGTCCTCGGCTTCTTCGGGCGCGAGGTCTACCGGCAGGCCCCGCCCATCCCCGAGAGCGTCGTCACGACCGAGGGCGTCACGGTCATGACGAGGGACGACATCCTGACCGGCCAGCTCGTCTGGCAGTCCGCGGGCGGCCAGCAGCTCGGCTCCATCTGGGGCCACGGCGCCTACCAGGCCCCCGACTGGACGGCCGACCAGCTGCACCGCGAAGCGACGACCCTCCTCGACGTGAAGGCCGAGAAGGAGGGGGCGCGGGACTTCGCCTCCCTCTCGCCCGACCGGCAGGCCGCCCTGAAAGCGGCGCTCGTCCGCGAGATGCGGGCGAACACGTTCGACGCCGCCACCGGGGCCGTCACGATCTCCGCCGAGCGGGCCGAGGCCCTCCGGCGCGTCGCCGCACACTACGACGCCCTCTACGGAGGCGCTCCCGCGCTGAAGTCCCTCCGGCAGGACTACGCGATGTCGGAGTCCACCGTCCCCGACGCCGCGCGGAGGAAGGCCCTGACGGCCTTCTTCTTCTGGACGAGCTGGGCCGCGACGACCGAGCGCCCCGGCCAGACCATCACCTACACGAACAACTGGCCGCACGAGCCGCTCGTCGAGAACGTCCCCTCGGGCGCGAACGTCGTCTGGTCGCTCGTCTCGATCGCCCTCCTCCTCGCGGGGGTCGGCGCCGTCGTCTGGTGGAACGCCTTCCGCGAGAAACCGGAGCCCGGCGTGACGCCGCCGGTCACGGACCCCTTCGCGGGCCTCGCGCTCACCCCCTCGATGCGCGCCTGCGGCAAGTACGTCGGCACGGTCCTCGCCCTCCTCGCCGTCCAGGTCGGCCTCGGCGCCCTCACGGCCCATTACACGGTCGAAGGCCAGGCGCTCTTCGGCCTGCCCATCGGCCAGTGGCTTCCCTACGCCCTCACGCGCACCTGGCACGTTCAGACCGGCGTCTTCTGGATCGCGACCGCCTTCCTCGCCGCCGGTCTCTTCCTCGCCCCGGTCATCGGGGGGCACGAGCCGAAGTTCCAGCGCCTCGGCGTGAACGTCCTCTGGGGGGCGCTCCTCCTCGTCGTCGCGGGGTCGCTCACCGGGGAGTACCTCGCGATCCACCAGGTCCTCCCGCTCGACCTGAGCTTCTGGTTCGGCCACCAGGGATACGAGTACGTCGACCTCGGGCGCGTCTGGCAGATCGCCCTCTTCGTCGGCCTCGTCCTCTGGCTCGTCCTGATGCTCCGCGCGATCCTCCCGGCCGCGCGCCGTCGCGACGACGCGCGCTCGCTCGTCCTGATGTTCACGGGCGCCACGACCGCCATCGGCCTCCTCTACGGCGCCGGCTTCTTCTTCACGGCGAAGACGCACCTCTCCGTCATGGAGTACTGGCGCTGGTGGGTCGTCCACCTCTGGGTCGAGGGCTTCTTCGAGGTCTTCGCGACCGCCGCCATCGCCCTCCTCTTCGCCAAGCTCGGACTCGTGGACAAGAAGCACGCGGGCGCGGCCGTCATCGCCTCCTCGGCGCTCTTCCTCTTCGCCGGCATCCCCGGCACGTTCCACCACCTCTACTTCAGCGGCACGCCGGTCTCGATCCTCGCCGTCGGGGCGAGCTTCAGCGCCCTCGAGGTCGTCCCGCTGACGCTCATCGGCATCGAGGCGTTCCGGACGAGCCGCCTTCAGAACGCCACCCCCTGGATGACGGCCTACCGCTGGCCGATCCGCTTCTTCGTCGGCGTCGCCTTCTGGAACCTCGTCGGCGCGGGCGTCTTCGGCTTCCTCATCAACCCGCCCCTCGCCCTCTACTACATGCAGGGCCTCAACACGACCCCGGTCCACGCCCACACGGCCCTCTTCGGCGTCTACGGGCTCCTCTCGCTCGGCCTCGTCCTCGTCATCGCGCGGAAGCTCTCGGGCGCCCGCGCCTGGAAGGAGACGCAGCTGAAGTGGGCCTTCTGGGGCATGAACGTCGGCCTCGCGCTCATGGTCGTCCTCAGCCTCCTCCCCATCGGCCTCGCGCAGACCTGGGCGAGCGTCGAGCACGGCCTCTGGTACGCCCGAAGCGCCGACTTCCTCCAGCTCCCCGCCATCCAGGCGCTCCGCTGGCTCCGCATCGTCGGCGACACGGTGTTCCTCGGCGGCGTCGGTTTCCTCCTCTGGTTCTTCGTCGGGCTCCTCACGGGATGGAGCTACGAGAAGACGGAAGAGCCTTCGTTCGACCCGGACGACGCGCTCCCCGAAAGCGCGTAACCCTCTCCCGGAACGTCCTGCCCCTCGCGGCCGGCTCCCCCCGGAGCCGGCCGATTCGTTCTTCGGCGGTGCCGGGGCCTCCCGGGGCGCGGTACGCTCGCCGTCGAGGTACCCGATGACGCACGCCATCCGCATCCACGAGACCGGCGGCCCCGAGGTCCTTCGCTGGGACGAGGTCGAGGTCGGCCGCCCCGGTCCGGGAGAAGCCCGGGTCCGCCACACCGCGATCGGCCTGAACTTCATCGACACGTACCACCGCTCCGGCCTCTATCCCCTGCCGCTGCCGGCCGTTCCCGGCTCGGAAGGGGCGGGCGTCGTCACGGACGTCGGACCCGGCGTCACCGAGGTGACACCGGGCGACCGCGTCGCGTACGCGGGCCCCGTCGGCGCCTATGCCGAGGAGCGCCTCGTCGCCGCCCACCGGCTCGTTCCCCTGCCCCCCGAGGTCGACGACCGGACCGCCGCCGCCGCGATGCTGAAGGGGATGACCGCGCAGTACCTCCTCAGGCGAACGCACCGCGTCGAGGCCGGGGAGACGATCCTCCTCCACTCCGCCGCCGGCGGCGTCGGCCTCCTCGCGGCGCAGTGGGCGAAGAGCCTCGGCGCGACCGTGATCGGCACCGTCTCCACCGACGAGAAGGCCTCGCTCGCCCGCGAGGCCGGCTGCGAGCACGTCGTCGTCACGTCGAGGGAGGACTTCGTCGCGCGAGTCAAGGAGATCACGGGCGGCGCCGGCGTCCGGGTCGTCTACGACGCCGTGGGAAGGGACACGTTCGAGAAGTCCCTCGATTGCCTCTCTCCCCTCGGTCTCATGGTCTCGTACGGGAACGCCTCCGGCCCGGTACCGCCGGTCGCCCCCCTCCTCCTGTCGCAGAAGGGCTCCCTCTTCCTGACCCGCCCGACGCTCATGACCTACACGGCGCGGCGCGAAGACCTGCTCGCGAGCGCGGCGAACCTCTTCGACGTGCTCCGGTCGGGCGCCGTGAGAGTCAGGATCGGAGCGACGTTCCCGCTCCGCGAGGCGGCCGAGGCGCACGTCGCGCTCGAGGCCCGGCGGACGACGGGCTCGACGGTCCTCCTCCCCTGAGCGCCGGGTCCCCGCCGCCCGCGGGAGCCGCGTATCCTCGACCGCAGTTGCAGCCGAGGAGGATTTCGATGAC
>CALMDF010000557.1 GCA_937864895.1 uncultured Holophagales bacterium
GCCTCATCGCCGCGACGAACCGGGACCTCGCCGCGATGGTCGAGGCCGGGACGTTCCGCGCCGACCTCTTCTACCGGCTCAACGTCTTCCCGATCCACGTCCCGGCGCTCCGGGAGCGGCCGGAGGACATCCCTCTCCTCGTCCGCCACTTCGTCCAGCAGCTCGGGCGGCGGATGAAGAAGACCGTCGAGACGATCCCTGCCGAGACGATGACGGCGCTCGCGCGCTACGACTGGCCGGGGAACATCCGCGAGCTCCAGAACCTGGTTGAGCGCGCGATGATTCTCACGAAGGGCCCGGTCCTCAGGGTGCCGCTGGACGAGCTCAAGGCGCACGGCGTGCCCGCCCCGGGGAGCTCCCGAAGGCAGACCCTGCAGGAAGCGGAACGGGAGCACGTCCTGGCCACGCTCGAGGAGACGCACTGGGTCCTCGGCGGGGCGAACGGGGCGGCGGCGCGCCTCGGACTGAACCGCTCCACGCTCCAGTTCCGGATGAAAAAGCTGGGAATCGTCCGACCGGGACGGTGAGCTCGAAGCCCTGGCGGGGCAGGAGGCGCCGGTTCTGGCGGTGCCAGCCCGTTGGCGAACGCCAATATATTGGCGCCAAAATCCTGGCACCCGCCCGTTCTCCGCGGGCTTCCCTTCCGCTGCAAATACATCCGGGCAAATGAATTAGATGTCATCCGTCGAGTGACCTCCCGCGGGCACCCCACTTGCGGATGCCTTCCCCGCGAGGAAGCCGCCGATGCTCAAGATCACGGTCGGGGAAGAGGGTGACGAGATCCTCATGAAGCTCGAGGGGGACCTCGCCGGCACGTGGGTCGGTGACCTCGAGGAGTGCTGGCGGGCGAGTCGCTCCTCCTCCGGCGGCAAGCCGGCCTGCCTCGATCTCACGGGCGTACTCCGCGTCGACGACGCCGGGAAGTACCTCCTGGCCCTGATTCGCAGTACCGGCGCCCGGATGGTCTCGGCCGGTGTCGAGATGAAGGCCCTCCTCGAGTCAATCGACCAGGACTGGCCGGCGACCCGGATCGCAGAAACAGGTTGGGTCGCGAGCCCGGCCTCCCGGACGCCCCGCCCTTGAGTCGCCGTGACTCGGGCCCCCGCCGCGCCCGCTGCCGCATGAATTCGATGGAGAAACCGATGAAGAACCGCTTCCGCTCCCTTCCGGCCCTCTCGCTCCTCGCCGCCGCCGCGGCCCTGACCGTCGCCTGCGGCAAGCCTCAGGCCCGTCCCCCGCAGGGCCCGGCGGAGGTCGGCGTCGTGACGGTGAGTCCCGAGAAGGTCGTTCTGACGACGGAGCTTCCGGGCCGGACGTCGCCCTACCTCGTCGCCGAGGTCCGCCCTCAGGTGAACGGCCTGATCCGCGAGCGGGCTTTCGAAGAAGGCTCCGACGTGAAGGCCGGCGCCCTCCTCTACCAGATCGACCCGGCCCCGTACCAGGCCGCTTACGACCAGGCGAAGGCATCGCTCGCGATGGCGGAGGCGAACCTCCCCGCCGCGAGGCTCCGGGCCGAGCGCCTGAAAGGGCTCGTCGAGATCCGGGCCGCGGGCCAGCAGGACTACGACGACGCGGCCGCGGCGGCCCTGCAGGCCGCGGCGAGCGTCGCGGCCGCGAAGGCGGCCGTCGACAGCGCCCGCGTCAACCTCTCCTACACGCCGATCCGGGCGCCGATCCCGGGGCGCACCGGCCGGTCGAGCGTCACCGTCGGGGCCCTCGTGACGGCCTACCAGCCGGTGCCGCTCGCGACGATCCAGCAGCTCGACCCGATCTACGTCGACGTCGTCCAGTCGTCGGCCGAGCTCCTGCGGCTCCGGCAGGGATTCCGGTCGGGAGACCTCACCCGCAGCGCCGCCTCCTGGAGCAGGGTGAAGCTCGTCCTCGAGGACGGGACGGTCTACGGGCGCGAGGGGAAGCTCAAGTTCCAGGACGTGACGGTCGACCCGACGACGGGGTCCGTCACGCTCCGGATGGTCTTCCCCAACCCCGACCACATCCTCCTCCCGGGCATGTTCGTCCGCGCGGTCCTCGAGGAGGGGGTCCGGGCGGACGCGATCCTCGTCCCCCAGCAGGGCGTCTCGCGCGACCAGAAGGGAGAACCCTACTGCTTCGTCGTCGGGCCGGACGGCAAGGCCGAGCAGAGAACGCTGGCCCTCGACCGCGCGATCGGCGACCGCTGGCTCGCCACGAAGGGGCTCGCCGCGGGCGACCGCGTCATCGTCGAGGGGCTGCAGCGGGTCCGCCCCGGAGCCGACGTGAAGCCGGTCCCCTTCGGGACGGCGGCGGCGAAGTAAGGCGGCCGCCATGTCCAGGTTCTTCCTGAAGCGCCCCGTCTTCGCCTGGGTCGTCGCGATCGCGATGATGCTGGCGGGGGCGATGGCGATCCTGAAGCTGCCGGTTTCCCAGTACCCGCCGATCGCCCCGCCGTCGATCTCGATCCGCGCGATGTACCCCGGCGCGGACGCCGAGACGGTCGCCGACTCGGTCGTGCAGATCATCGAGCAGAAGATGACGGGACTCGACCGGATGCTCTACATGACCTCGGAGGCCGACTCCTCCGGGAGCGCGAGCGTCACCCTGACCTTCGCCCCGGGCACCGACGCCGACCTCGCCTGGTCGAAGGTCCAGAACAAGCTGCAACTCGCCCTCGCGGCGCTTCCCGACGTCGTCCAGCAGACGGGCGTCACCGTGAGCAAGTCGACGCGGAACTACCTCCTCATCGTCGGCCTCGTCTCGGAGGACGGCAGCCTCACGAACGCCGACCTGAACGACTACACCGTCTCGAAGATCGAGTCGGTCCTCGGCCGCGTGCCGGGCGTCGGCGAAGTGGAGGTCTTCGGCGCCGCCTACTCGATGCGGGTGTGGCTCGACCCCGACCGGCTGACGAAGTTCGGGATGACCTCGGACGACGTCGTCGCCGGCCTGCGCGCCTACAACGTCCAGGTCTCGGCCGGGCAGCTCGGCGGGGCTCCCGCCGTGCCGGGGCAGCGCCTGAACGCCTCGATCCGGGTCCAGTCGCTCCTGAAGACGCCCGAGGAGTTCGCGGCGGTCCCGCTCCGGACGAACCCCGACGGCTCCGTCGTGAAGGTCTCAGACGTCGGGCGGACCGAGCTCGGGTCCGAGGCGCCCGACGTCGCGTTCCGCTTCAACGGGAAACCGGCCGGCGTCCTGGCCATCCGGCAGGAGGCGGGGGCGAACGCCCTCGACACCGCCGACCGGGTCAAGGCGAAGATGGACGAGCTCTCGAGGTTCTTCCCGCCCGGCGTGAGCGTCGTCTACCCGATGGACACGACCCCGTTCGTGAGGGTCGCGATCAACGAGGTCTTCAAGGCGCTCTTCGAGGCGATCCTCCTCGTCTTCCTCGTCATGTACCTCTTCCTCGGGAACTTCCGCGCGACGCTCATCCCGACGATCGCCGTTCCCGTCGTCATCCTCGGCACCTTCGGCGTCCTCGGCGCGTTCGGCTACTCGATCAACATGCTGACGATGTTCGCGATGGTCCTCGCCATCGGCCTCCTCGTCGACGACGCGATCGTCGTGGTCGAGAACGTCGAGCGGATCATGAGCGAGGAGGGCCTCTCCCCGCTCGAGGCGACCCGCAAGTCGATGGACCAGATCACGAGCGCGCTGATCGGCATCGGCCTCGTCCTCTCCGCGGTCTTCGGCCCGATGATCTTCTTCCCCGGCTCGACGGGGGTCATCTACCGGCAGTTCTCCGTCACCGTCATCTCCTCGATGCTCCTGTCGGTCGTCGTCGCCCTCGTCCTGACGCCGGTCCTCTGCGCGTCGCTCCTGAAGCCGGTGGAGAAGGGGCACGAGGCGGCGGAGAGCGGCGGGAAGCTCCTCCGGCCGTTCTTCCTCTGGTTCGACCGGGTCTTCTACAGGCTCCGCGAGACCTACATGAAGTGGGTCGGGCGCGTCCTCGGGCAGCGGGCCCGCTACGCCTTCGTCTTCCTCGCGATCGTCGGCGCGATGGTCGTCCTCTACCAGCGGATGCCGACCGGGTACCTCCCCGACGAGGACCAGGGGAACCTCGTCGCGATGATCCAGCTCCCCGTCGGGTCGACCCTCGAGCAGACCGAAAGGGTGATGCAGGACCTCGAGCACCACTTCCTCGTCGACCAGAAGGACGCGGTCAAGTCGTGCGGGGCGATCCGGGGGTCGGGCTTCGCGGGGCGGGGCCAGAACCAGGGGCTGATGTTCGTGAAGCTGAAGGACTGGAGCCTGAGGCAAGGGCCCGGCCTGAGCGCGAAGGACGTCGCCGGCAAGGCGATGAGGGTGTTCGGGGGCTACCGCGGGGCGGTCGTCTTCGTCTTCCCGCCCCCGGCCGTCACCGAGCTCGGCATCGCGACCGGCTTCGACCTCTACGTCCAGGACCGGGGCGACCTCGCGCACGAGGGACTCTCGAAGGCGGTGAACGAGCTCCTCGACCTGGCGAACAAGGACCCGCGCCTCGCCCGCGTCCGCCTGAACGGCATGCCCGACGTGCCGCAGTACAAGGTCGACATCGACTGGGAAAAGGCGGGGGCGCTCGGCGTTCCCGTAAACGGGATCCAGCGGTACCTCTCCGCGGCTTTCGGCAGCGCCTACGTCGGCAACTTCGTCCAGGGGGGGCGCGTCAAGCGCGTCTACGCCCAGGCCGACGCCCCCTTCCGGATGCTCCCGGAGGACCTCCACCGGCTCCACGTGAGGAACGGGCAGGGACGCATGGTGCCTCTGTCGGCCGTCGCCTCGGGCAAGTGGGTCTCCGGCCCGCCGCGCCTCCAGCGCTACAACGCCTTCCCCGCGATGAACATCCAGGGCGAGCCCGCGCCGGGCCACAGCTCGGGCGAGGCGATGCTCGCGATGGAGGAGCTCATCGCGAAGCTCCCGGCCGGGATCGGCCACGAGTGGACGGGCCTCTCCTACCAGCAGCGGATGTCCGAGTCGCAGGCCGGGCTCCTCTACGCGTTCTCGATCCTCGCCATCTTCCTCGTCCTCGCCGCGCTCTACGAGAGCTGGACGGTCCCGATCTCGATCGTCCTCGCCCTCCCGCTCGGCGTCATCGGCGGCGTCCTCGCCTCCTCGGCGCGGGGGATGGCGAACGACGTCTACTTCCAGATCGGCCTCCTCGCCGTCCTCGGCCTGACGACGAAGAACGCGATCCTCATCGTCCAGTTCGCCGTCCAGAACCGTGAAAACGGGATGGGTCTCGTCGAGGCGACGATCGAGGCGGCCAAGACGCGCCTCCGCCCGATCGTCATGACGTCGCTGGCCTTCGGCTTCGGAGTCCTCCCGCTGGCGCTGGCGACCGGGGCCGGCGCCGGCGCTCAGAAGGCGATCGGCACGAGCGTCCTCGGCGGCATGCTGTCGGGCACCTTCCTCGCCGTCCTCCTCATCCCGCTCCTCTACGTCCTCGTCGTGAAGGTCTTCGAGAGGAGGAAGGCCGTCGAGGCGCCTCCCGTCCCGGAGACGCCGCTCCCGGCGGAGGGGAAGTGAAATGAACCGCAAGCTGATCCCGCCCGCCTGTGCGCTCCTCTCGGCGACGCTCCTTCTCGGCGGCTGCACGATGATCCCGGAGTACGAGCGCCCGGCGCTGCCGGTGGCGGACTCCTTCGTGGCGGAGGCCCCTCCCGCGGCGGCCGAGGCGGCTCCGGCCGAGCTGCCCGCCGTGCGGGACGTCCCCTGGCAGGAGTTCTTCACCGACGAGCGCCTTCGGTCCGTCATCGGCCTCGCGCTCGAGAACAACCGCGACCT
The DNA here is from genome assembly GCA_937864895.1 of uncultured Holophagales bacterium. Lineage (GTDB taxonomy): Bacteria > Acidobacteriota > Thermoanaerobaculia > UBA5066 > UBA5066 > UBA5066. Next base: position 5,737 of record CALMDF010000557.1, read on the forward strand.
CAGGGTCGCGACCCTCAACGTCGAGCGGGTCGCGGCCCTCTACCGGATCCAGCGCTCCGAGCTCTTCCCGACGATCGGCGTCCAGGCGACGGGGGAGCGGTACCGGAT
>CALMDF010000558.1 GCA_937864895.1 uncultured Holophagales bacterium
GAGACCTTCGACGGCGTCCGGCTCGCGGGAGCCTTCTTCCCGCCGCCGTCGCCCGACCGCCCCGTCGTCCTCTACTTCCACGGCAATGCCGAGGCGGCGGCCCACAACCTGCCGTTCGCCGACGCTCTCCGCGCCCGCGGCCTCGGCGTCTTCCTCGCCGAGTACCGCGGGTACGGCGGGCTTGCGGGCTCGCCCTCCGAGGTGGGGCTCTACGCCGACGGCGAGGCGGCTCTCGCGGAGCTGGGCCGTCTCGGCGTACCGGCCGAACGCGTCGTCCTCGTGGGCCGCTCGCTCGGCTCGGGCGTCGCCGTGGAGCTCGCGACCCGCCACCGGGTCGCCGCGGTCGTCCTCGTCTCGGCCTACACGTCGGTCGTCGACCTGGGACGAACCGTCGCCGGCCCGCTCGCCCCGATGTTCGTCCGCGACCGTTTCGACTCGCTCTCGAAGATCGGGCGGATCGCAGCACCCGTCGTCCTCGTCCACGGGACCCGCGACGACGTCGTCCCGGTGACGATGGGGCGCCGCCTTGCCGCCGCTCGGCCCGACGCCCGCTGGGTCGAGGTGCCCGAGGCGACGCACAACGACTTCCTCGGCCTCGCCGGAATCGTCGCCCGCGAGATCCAGGCGCTCTTGCCTGAGTCGACCCCGGCCGAACGGCCGTAGCGCTGGCGCCGCCGCTCGTGTCGTCCCGGCCGGGCGCCGCCATTCCGCCAACCGGGACGCGGACGCGCCGGGCTACCATCTCCCGCCATGGGCACGACGACGCCTCCTCCCGGCCTGCCGAACACCTACGGCCCGCCGGCCGCGGGCTCCCCCGTCTCCCCCGGGCGATCCCCGTGGAGGATCGCGCTCTTCGCCCTGGCCGCTATCGCGGCCCTCCTCTGGTTCCGTCGCCCGTCGTACCTTCCGGACCTCGCGCTCGGCTCGGCGACCGCCGAGGGCGTTGCTGCCTCTTCGACCGCCGCGCCCGTCAACTGCGCCGGCGCGAACGGCTGCCTCGTCGTCTACGTCGCACCGTGGTGCGGCCCGTGCCGCTCGTCGCTGCCCGGAGACGTCGCCCTTGCGGACCACCTTCGGACGAAGGGTTACGAGACGGTCTTCGTCGTCGGAATGGACGAGGAGCCGGCCTGCCTCGAGATGACCAGGTCGATCGGGCGGCCGGCCCGCCTCGACACCGACGGGAGATGGGCGAAGGCCGCCGGGGTCCGCGGCGTGCCGCACTTCCTCGTGACGACGCCGACCGGGAAGATCGTCAAGCGGCAGGCCGGGGCGTACATCGCCCCGCCCGAGCAGGTCGCGCAGCTCCTCGGGATCTCCTGAACCAGCTCCCGGAGAGGCTCCTTTCCGACCCGGACGCTAGAATGCGGTCCGGATCGAATCGTGACAGAGGACCTTCGCCCGAGGATCGAGGAGGAGATCGACCGGCTCGTCGACGAGTGCCGGTTGAGCTGTCTCTGGTACCTTCGACCGGACTACTACCCGAAGGACGACCTTCAGCGCGACCGGGTCCTGGAACGCATCCAGCGAAACGGCGACCGCGCCGCTTTCCAGAAGGCGGCGGAGCTCAGGCGATGGCTCTCACTCCGTTCCAGCGCCAGGTCTGCCGTCTCCTGGCCGGGGTCCGCGCCGCAGCCGGTGCGGGCTACATGGCCGGCGAAGCATCTCTCAACGAGGTCCTCGGCGGCGAGCGTGTCTCTCGCGACCTCGACCTCTTCCACGACAGCGAGGAGGCCGTCGGTTCCGCCTGGGACGCCGACCGGCAAATTCTCGAAGCCCGCGGCTACGCCGTCCGGGTCGTCCGGGAACGGCCGTCCTTCGTCGAGGCCGAGGTCGAGAGCGGAGGCTCGTCCGTCCTCGTGCAGTGGACCCGCGACAGCGCCTACCGGTTCTTCCCTCTCGTCGGGCACCCCGAGCTCGGTCTCACCCTTCACCCGTTCGACCTCGCGACGAACAAGGTCCTCGCCCTCGTGGGCCGGCTGGAAGTGAGGGACTGGGTCGACACCATTCTTCTGCCACGAGAGGCTTCAAAGGCTCGGTTTTCTCGCGTGGGCCGCCTGTGGAAAGGACCCCGGATTCAGCCCCGCAGCAATCCTCCAGTTCGCGGCGCGTTCGAGCCACTACAGCGCCGAGGAAATCTCCGAGCTCGATTTCGACGGCATCCCTCCGTCGGCGGCCCGCCTTTCGCGCGACTGGAGAACGATGCTCGCCGAGGCAGACGAGATCGTCGCGGCGCTACCGCCGGAGAAGGCGGGTACTTGCGTCCTCCGCGGGAGCGGCGAGCTGCTCTCCGTCACGGCCTCCGAGCTTCCCGGTCTTCTCGAGCGCGGAGAAGTCCTCTTCCACGAGGGCCGACTCCACGGCGCATTCCCGCAGCCCGTCGTCAGGCGACGAGCCTAAAATAGAAAATCAAGACCTGACCCCAGCCCTAGTTCACCGGTTCGTCTTCGTCCGGGGCGAGGGTCGGGTCGGCGGCGAGGCGGGGGCGGTCGGGAGCGGGAGCGAGGGAGACGTCGACGGTCTCGTCGAGGACCCAGCGCTCGTAGAGCGTGGCGGGGAGCTCGCGCAGGAAGCGGCTCGGCTCGGTGACGACGACGACGCCGTAGCGGTCGTAGGCCGAGAGGGGGTGGACGAGGGTCAGCTCGTCCTTCGCCCGGGTGGCCGCGACGTAGAAGAGCCGCCGTTCCTCCTCGAGGCCCTCGGGGGTGCGGCACGCGCGGAGGTTCGGGAAGCGGTCTTCCTGGAGGCCGATGACGAAGACGGCCTTCCACTCGAGCCCCTTGGCCTGGTGGACGGAGGAGAGGACGAGCCGCTCGTCGTCCTCGTCGCCGGCGACGTTGTCCTCGCCCGCCGGGTCGCCGAAGAGGGTCACCTCCTCGAGGAACCGGCCGACGTCTTCGTAGGCGAGGGCGAACTGAGCGAGGGCCTCGAGGTCGTCGAGGCGCGCGGAGTGATTCGGGAACTTCCCCTTCGCGACGTCGCCGTAGCCCCCGTCGTCGACGACGTAGCGGATCGCCTCGGCCGGCGACGAGGAATAGGACGGCTTCTTCAGCGTCCTCATCGTCTCGCGGAAGCGCAGGAGCCCCGCGCGGGCGCCGGGAGGCGCCTTGCCGAGCTCGAGGCCGAGGAAGGCGGCGAGGGGCTCGGGCGACTCGGAGACGGCCTCCCAGAGGACCGCCGCCGTCCGCTCCCCCACCTTCGGGAGGAGCTTGAGCGCCCTCTTGAAGGACATCTCGTCCTTCGGGTTCACGAGGAGGCGGAGGTGGGCGAGGACGTCCTTGACGTGCGCCTGCTCGAAGAAGCGCAGCCCCGAGCGGACCTCGTAGGGGATGCCGCGGCGGGTCAGCTCGATCTGGAGCTCGAGGGCCTGGAAGTGGGCGCGGTAGAGGACGCCGATCTCGGAGAGGGGCGCCCCCTCGTCTCGCAGCTCGAGGACCCGCTGCGCGACGAACTCGGCCTGCTGCGCCAGGTCCCTCGCGCCGACGACGGCGACCGGGACGCCCGTCTCGCGCGTGGCGACGAGCGTCTTCTCGTAGCGGCGGCCGTTGTGGGCGATAGAGGCGTCGGCGAGCCGGAGGATCTCGGGGGTCGAGCGGTAGTTCGTCTCGAGGCGGTAGACCGCGGCGCCCGGGTAGCGGTCGGGGAAGCCGAGGAGCGCCTCTGCGTCGGCCCCGCGGAAGGAGTAGATCGACTGCGCGTCGTCGCCGACGACCATGACGTTCTTCGTCTCCGAGTCGACGGCGAGGAGGTCGACGATCTCCGACTGGAGACGGTTCACGTCCTGGAACTCGTCCACGAGGATCGACCGGAACCGGGTCCCGAGCGCCTTCCTCACCTCGGGGAACATCTCGAGGAGGCGCTTCCAGTTCAGGAGGAGGTCGTCGTAGTCCATCGCGTTCGCGAGGACCTTCCGCTCGAGGTAGCGGCGGATCACGGCCCTGACGGGCTCGAGCTGCGCGAGCAGGTGCGGGTAGTCGCGCCCGATCACGGAGTCGACCTTCTGCCCGGTGTTCGCGGCAAAGGAGACGATCGCGCGGAGGAGGTCCCCCTTCGGGAAGCGGCGCTCGGTGATCGGGATCCCGAGGTCGGACGTCGCCGACTCCAGGAGGTCCTTGCTGTCCTCGGCGTCCAGGATGGAGAAGTTCGGCCGGTAGCCGAGGAGCTCGGCGTGGGGGCGCAGGAGCCGCGCGCCGACGGAGTGGAACGTCCCCGCGGTCATCCGCGCGAGATCGGCCCCGAGGAGGCCTTCGACCCGCCGGGTCATCTCCTTCGCCGACCGGTTCGTGAAGGTGAGGAGGAGGAGCGCCTCGGGCGGGACTCCGTCCTCGACGAGCCGGGAGACGCGGTAGACGAGCGTCCGGGTCTTCCCCGACCCGGCCCCCGCCACGACGACGGTCGGGCCGTCCGGGGCGAAGACGACCGCCCGCTGCTCGGGGTTCAGCTCCCGCCCGTAGTCGATCCGGTAGCTCCGGGCGGGGGCCTTGCGGAGGACGTAGCGCTTCGGGACGGGCGGCGGGGCCTCGGGCGGCATCTGCCCGGAGTATCTCGCGCCCCGGGGCGCGCGCCGCCAGGGCCCAGCGGACCGCCCGTCCGCGGCGTTTCTGGTAGCGTTGCGGCATGAGCAAGCCGATACCCGAGGGCCTGTGGGAGCTCCTCCCCCTCCTCTTCCGGCCCCACCCGTGGCACGGCATCTCGGTGGGCGACGAAGCCCCCGACAAGGTCACCGCCTACATCGAGATCGTCCCGACCGACCCGGTCAAGTACGAGCTCGACAAGACGACCGGCTACCTGAAGATCGACCGCCCCCAGAAGTTCTCGAACGTCTACCCGTCGCTCTACGGCTTCATCCCGCAGACCTTCTGCGGAGAGGAGAACGCCGCCTTCTGCGCGACGAAGACGAAGCGCGAGGGGATCGTCGGCGACGGCGACCCTCTCGACGTCTGCGTCCTCTCCGAGAAGGACATCTCCCACGGCGACGTCCTGATGGACGTGATCCCCATCGGGGGCCTCCGGATGATCGACAACCTGGAGGCGGACGACAAGATCGTGGCCGTCCTCGAGGGAGACGCCGTCTTCGGCCAGCTCCGCGAGATCTACCAGCTCCCCCCGGCCCTCGTCGACCGGCTCAAGCACTACTTCCTCACCTACAAGCAGTCACCCGACTCGCTGCAGCCCCACAAGGTGGAGATCACCCACGTCTACGGCCGCGAGGAGGCGCACGAGGTGATCCGCCGGAGCCGCGCCGACTACGACAAGAAGTACGGGAAGCTGCGCGAGCTCCTGACGGCGGCCCTCAAGGCCTGACGGCGCCGGCCCGCGAAGCCCCGCGATGGAGAGGGACGTCGGACTGCTGCAGGAGCTCCTCGACGGCCTTTACCGGATTGACCGGGAGTTGGGTCTGGGCGGGTTCGCGACGGTCGACTAGATCTGGAACCTCGCCCTCGGGCGGGCCGAGGCGCTGAAGGTCCTCGCGCCGGGACACGAGACCGACGAGGACTTCCCGCGCCGCTTCCGCCAGGAGGTCCGGCTCGCCGCCAGCCTCGACCACCCGTCCATCGCGACGGTCCACGACTTCGGCGAGTCCGGGGGGGTCTACTGGTACTCGATGCGGCTCGTGGAGGGCCGGACGCTCGCCCTCGAGCTCAGGACCCTGGGCCCGCTCGAGGAGCGCGAGGCGGCGCGCGTCGCGATCCCCGTCCTCGACGCCCTGGAGTACAGCCACGCGCGCGGCATCGTCCACCGCGACATCAAGCCCGAGAACGTCATCGTCGACCACGACGGGCACCCGTTCCTGATGGACTTCGGCATCGCAAAGTCGGCCGAGTCGCTCGTCAAGACGCAGTCCGGGTTCCTCCTCGGGACCCCGTCCTACGTCGCTCCCGAGCAGGCCCAGGGCAAGCCTCTCGACGGCCGCGCCGACCTCTACGCCCTCGGCGTGACGCTCTACCGCGTCGTCTCCGGGAGGTACCCGTTCGAGGCGCAGGACCCGCTGCAGGCAGTCATCCTGCGCCTCACGGAGCCGCCGCGGCCGCTCGCCGAGGCCCGGCCGGGGGGCGACCCCGTGTTCGCCGCGATCGTCATGCGCGCCCTCCGCCGCGACCCCGGCGAACGCTGGCCGTCGGCCGCCGCGATGCGGGAGGCGTTCGCCGCCTGGCTCGCGAGCCGCGAGGCGGAGCCGGCGCCTCGGCGAGCCGGCCTGCCCGCCTCGCTCCAGGGGGGGCCTTCGGCCCCGGACGCCGACGCCGAGGAGGCGACGCGGCTCGGCCCGTCGCCCACGCTGATCGCGCAGGCCTCGCTGCCGACCGTCCTCTCCGGGCGCCCCTCCCGCCAGCCGACCACGTGGAATTTCGGCACGACGCCCCGCCGCTCCCACGTCTTCCGGCCCCCGGCGGTGTTCGCCGCCCGCCTCTTCGTCTTCGCCGCGGCGAGCCTCGTCCTCCTCCGCGGGAACGGCCGGACCGACGAAGCGCCTCTCCGCCCCGCGGCGCCCGCCCCGAAGACGCCGGCGCCCGGAGCGGCGACGGCTCCGCTCCCGGCCCTCGTTCCGGCCCCGTCGGTCGCGATCCCCGCGCCCTCGCCTTCCCCCGCCGCCGCACCCGTCCTCGAGGAGCGCCCCGCGAGCCGTCCCGCCCCGGAGCCTCCCGCGTCGCGGCCGGTCACGGTCCCCGAGCGCCTCACCCCCGAACCGCCGTTCGGCGGTGAGCCCCCTGCCGGCTGCTCCGGCGTCGCGGTCACCGTCGGCTTCGCCATCGACGCGCACGGAGGGGTCGTCTCGCCCCGCCTCTTCCCGTCGGAGGCCTCGCCCGAGTGCGGCCGCTTCGTCCTCGAGGCGCTCCCCGGCTGGAAGTGGAGACCGGCCGTCGACGCGAGCGGGGCGCCGGTCCCGTCGGCCCGGCTCGTCGCGCTCATCCGGCTTCCCTGACGGCCTCCCGCTATCATGCCCCCGCAGCTCAGAGGGGGACACCGATGAAGCACCGTGCCCGGGCCGTCGCACTCGCCGTTGCCGCCACGCTCGCCGCCGCCTGCACCCCTGCGACCGATCTCCGGATGGCCGTCGAGGTCGTCTCCTCCCCCGGCGAGGCGACCGTGACGTTCAAGGGGAAGGACCTCGGACCCACTCCCGCCGCCCTCGAGGTCAGGTCCTTCGACGAGCTCATGTCGATCGCCGCGAGCCGCGAGGGGGCCCCCGTCGCCGAGAAGCGCATCCGCATCCTCTCGCCCGAGAGGGCCCAGCTCGTCTTCCGCTTCGGCGCGGAGGCCTCGGCGGTCGCGAAGAGGCTCGGCCTCGCCGAGGTCCTCGTCTTCGACTACTCCGAGAAGGTCTCGTTCGACAGCGGCCGGAGCGAGCTGAAGCCCGAGGGGCTCCCGATCCTCGACCGGCAGGCCGAGATCCTGAAGAGGTACTTCCCGAACGTCGACGTCTTCGTCTGCGGCCACACCGACTCGACCGGCGGCGACGACCTGAACCTCGCGCTCTCCCTCGACCGCGCCCGCGTCGTCTCCGACTACCTCGTGGCGCGCGGCGTCCCGAAGGAACGGCTGAAGGCCCAGGGCACCGTGTACTTCCAGGACAGCGGGCGCCTCGCCGGATGCTGGGTGATGCGCATCGAG
>CALMDF010000559.1 GCA_937864895.1 uncultured Holophagales bacterium
GGTCACTTCGCGGTGATGACGAAGTGGGCGCGCCGGTTCTGCGACCACGATTCCTCGGTCTGCCCCTGCACGAAGGGCCGTTCCTCGCCGTAGGAGATCGTCGAGATGCGGCTCCCGTCGATCCCGAGGGAGACGAGGTAGTCGCGGGCGGCGTTCGCGCGCTTCTCGCCGAGCGCCATGTTGTACTTGTTCGAGCCGCGCTCGTCGCAGTGGCCCTCGACCTGGATCTTCACGGTGGGCCACTTCTTGAGCCACTCGGCGTTCGCCGCGAGGGCGTCGCGCTGGTCGGCCCGAATGTCGTACTGGTCGTAGTCGAAGAAAACGTCCTTGAGGTAGCCCTTCTTGTTGAGCTCGGCGAGGTCGGCCGGGAGGGTCTCGGCGACCGGCTCGGCGACGGGGACGACGATGGGAGCTTCGGTCGGGACCGGAACCGGCGCGGGGGCCGGCTCGGCGACGACCTCGGGAGCAGGAGCGGGTGCGGGCTTCTTGGTGCAGCACCCTGCGGTGACGAGAAGGCCGGCGGCGAGGAGCAGACCCACAGACCTGAAAGGCTTGGTCATTTCTAACAACCTCCGAATCTCAAAAGGCGCAATCTGCGATTCATTTCCCACAGCATTCTAAGCGACGCCTCCCCGAGGGACAACCCGAAAAGGACGCGGGCTACTCCGTCGTCCTCTGCCACACGGGGTAGCCGTTGTTGCCGGCCGAGGTGAGGACCTTGAAGCCCGACCCGTCGATGCCCGCGGAGACGATCTGCGTGGAGCGGCCCCGCTGGAGCTCCCAGGCGATCCGGGTGCCGTCGGGAGACCAGGAGGGGTTCTCGTTCGCCCCGGGGCCGTTCGAGATCTGGACCGTTCGGCCCGTCGTCAGGTCGAGGACGCAGATCTGGAAGTCCCCCTCGTTGCGGCAGGCGTAGGCGAGACGCCCCCCGTCCGGGGAGAAGGCGGGCTCGTCGCTCCAGTTTCCGGTCAGGGTCAGCTTCCTGACGTTCGCCCCCTCCAGGTCCATCAGGTAGATCTGGGGCGTTCCCTGCCGGTTCGACGTGAAGGCGATCTCCCGGCCGTTCGGCGAGAACCGCGGGCTCGAGTCGATGGCCGAGGAGTTCGTGAGCCGGCGCGGGTTGGAGCCGTCGAGCCCGACGACGAAGATCTCGGGGTTCCCCTTCACGCTCCCGGCGTAGGCGACGGTCTTTCCGTCGGGGGAGAAGGAGGGCGCCGAGTTGAGGTCGGTCGTGACCGGAATCCGGTTTCGCGTCCCGGTCGCGAGCGAGAACCAGTAGAGGCCGGGGGGACCGCCGACGAAGGACTGGTAGGCGATCTTGTCGCCGTCGTAGGACCAGTCGGGCGCAATGGAAAGCGAGCGGTGGAAGGTCACCCGCCGCTGGTTCTGGCCGTCGTAGTCCATGACGTAGAGCTCTTTGGTGCGTCCCCCGTCGCGGTCGGAGGCAAAGGCGATCCGGGTCAGGAAGGGGCCGGGCCGGCCCGTGAACTGCCGCACGACGTCGTTCGCGATGACGTGAGCCACCCTGCGGATCGGGACGCCCGCGGCGGAGTACTTCTTCGCGAGGATCGGGCGCAGGGTCCTGAGGTCGATGAGCTGGGCCGAGACGACGACCGCGGTCCCCTCGGACTGGATCTGGGTGTCGAGAAGGAACTGGGCTCCCGAGGCGACCCAGGCGTCTCCCTCCTCCCTCGTGGCCGGGGGGCGGAAACCCTTCGGGTGGAGGGCGGTGTCGGCGAGGACGAACCAGGGGGAGATGCCGAGATCCCCCGTGAGCGTCGCGTGAAACGGTTCCACGAGGTCTCGCCGGACGACGTCCGAGGCCGGCGCCGTGGCGGTCGGGACGGCGAGAGCGATCCGGCGGCCCCCTTCCTGCGTCAGGACGAGGGAGATGTCGGTCGGCTGGGCCGGCGGGGCGACGGTCGGGGCGGGCTGCTGGCCGGCGAGCGGAGCGAGCGAGACGACGAGGGCGAGGCTCGTCACGAAGGGAGCGAGACGCATCGCGGACCTCCGGGGCTTCACTGGAAGCGGATGTGGACCCCCAGCTCCTCCCCCTGGAATTCCGGGGGAAGGGGCGGGAGCGGGTTGGCGGCGTAGATGGATCTCGTGGCCGCCCGGTCGTAGAAGCCGAGCCCCGAGGGAGTCTCGACCTTGACTTGGGTCACCTGACCCGAGCGCTGGATCCGGAAGGTGACGACACAGGCCGTCCCCTCCGGGACCTCGGGCTTGAGCCAGTTCGCCCCGACGAGGGACTGGATCTGCTCGGCGTAGTAGGCGAACGGGAAGTCGGCGTCGAAGCCGGAGACGGAGGCACCGAAGTTCAGGAGACCCGGCGTCCCGTTCCCGCCGAGCCCCGCACCCGCGGAGGGGAGCTCGACGGCCGCGCCGTCGCCGGCGGTCCGCGGTCCCGGCGCGGCGACCTTCGGCGCGGGAGCCGGCTTCGCGGCCTTCGGCTTCCTGCCCTTGTCCGGGAGCGGCAGCGCCTCCTTCGAAGGGGCGGGGGCTTCCTCCTTGACGATCTTCTCGATCACCGGGCGCCGGGGGGCCTCGGCGGGCGCCGTGGCGGGCGCGACGGCGGGCGGGGACGAGAGGCGCGCGAGCGCTCCGGGCGAGACGACGCGGACCGGAAGGGAGAGTATCGGGGGCGTCGTCAGCTTGCGCGGCTGGGAGATGAGGACCAGGAAGACGACGAAAGCCGCGTGGGCCAGAAGGGAGAGCGCCGTCGCGACGCCGTGCGGAGCGTCCGGTCGACGGAGCCGCTCCTCCAGGATTTCGGAAACCGTCACTGACCCTTCTCGCTCCGAAGCTCCGTGACCATCCCGAGGCTCTCGACCCCCAGGCGGTTCAGGACGTCCATCGTCTCGACGACCACCCCGTAGGGAAGGTTCCGGTCGGCCTTGAGGTAGACGGAGCGGTCTTTCCGGTTTTTGAGAATCAGCTTCAGCCTGTCCCGGAGCTGCTGCTTCGGGATCGGCGTCTCGTTCAGGTAATAGACCTCTTTGCGGGTGATCGAGAGGATGAGGGGGTCTTCCGGGGTCGTCGGGAGGTTCTGGGAGACCGACTTGGGCAGCTTGACCTCCACGCCCTGGTGGAGGAGCGGAGCCGTGACCATGAAGATGATGAGGAGCACGAGCATCACGTCGACCAGGGGGGTGACGTTGATGTCCGAATAGGCCTCGATGTCGTCGTCGATCTTGACGGCCATCCGCTCGTCCTTCCCGGCGTATCAGGTGAAGTGGCGCTCGGCGAGGTTCAGGAATTCCAGGGCGAAGTCGCGCATCTCCGACCGGGTGACCCGGACGCGGCCGTTCAGGTAGTTGTAGGCGATGAGGGCCGGGACGGCCGCGACGAGACCGGCCGCGGTGTTCACGAGCGCCTCGGCGATGCCGGGGGCCACCGTGACGATGGAGGTCGAGCCGGTGATGCCGATCTGCCGGAAGGCGCCGAGGATTCCCCAGACGGTGCCGAAGAGGCCGATGAAGGGCGTGGCCGAGGCGGTCGTGGCGAGGAAGGGGAGCCGGCGGGTCAGCCGGTTCGTCTCGACCCCCGCGGCCCGCTCGAGGGCGCGTTCGATCGCCGGGAAGCTCTTGACGAAGAGGCGACCGGAGTCGGACGGGGCGACGTCCCGGCCTGCCTTCACCTGGGCGTCCAGCTCGGCGTACCCCGCCCGGAAGAGCCCGACGAGGGGGCTGCTCGGGTACTGGTCGCAGACGCCGAGGACGTCGGCGAACTTGCGGCTCTTCCTGAAGTGGGAGACGAACCGCCCGGAGTGGGAGTCCGCCCGTGAGAAACTCCAGAGCTTTCCGACGATGACTGCCCAGGAGCCGAGGGAAAAGAGGCCCAGAACGATCAGGACGGCCTTCGCCGTCCACCCCGCCGCGAGGAACAGCTGAACGATGTTGGCGTTGCCCGATTCCGTCATTCTTCCCCCGCCCCGTAGGGGCCTGAAGCCGGGCCAAGGTAGCACGGAATCTCGAAGAGGGTCAAAGCGTTACGTCGCCGCCGCGGCGCTGGCGCTGACCCTCGTCGGTGCCTCCGCCCGGGCCTCCGGGATCCTCCCCGTGAGCGAGGTCAGGCCGGGAATGAAGGGGCACGGATTGACCGTCGTCAAGGGCCACGGCGTGGAGCGTTTCGAGGTGGAGGTCCTCGGCGTCGTCCGCAATGCCGCCGCGAGCCGGTCGGTCATCCTCGTGGCCCTCTCGGGCCTCGACCTGGAAGAGACGGGGGTCGTCGCCGGCATGAGCGGGAGCCCCGTCTACCTCGACGGGAAGCTGGTTGGGGCCGTCGCCTCGGGGTGGGGCTTCTCCAAGCGGGCGATCGCGGGAGTGACACCGATCGAGGCGATGGCCTCGATCGTCCCGCCGGGACTCCCCTCGCCTCCCGCCCGACCCGCGTCCGGAGCGTCCCTGGCCGACCGGGCGGCCTTTCTCGCCCGACTGGCCACGCTGCCGGAAGAGTCCCGGCACGAGGAGCTCCGGCGAAGCCTTCTCGACAGCCTCCCGGGCGCGGCCCCCTCCGCGCCGGGGGGGGCGACGCTCCTCTCCTTTCACTCAACGGGCCTGCCGGCCGGCACCGTCGAGAGGTTCCGAGAGGCCTTCGGGAGGTTCGGCGTGAGCGAGTCGAACCTCGCCCTCCTGGGCTCCTCGCCGGCCTCGACCGCCGAGCCGGCACCGTCCACCGCTCCGGCGGCGCTCCTCCCGGGCGCCTCGGTCACGGCCTACCTCGTCCGGGGCGACCTTCAGCTCGGCGCGACAGGCACGGTCACCGAGGTCTACCCCGACGGTCGCTTCGTCGCGTTCGGGCACCCGTTCCTCGGGGCGGGGGAGCTGGAGCTTCCCGTGGCGCCGGCCGAAGTCGTGATGGTCGTCCCGAGCCTTTTCCAGTCGTTCAAGGTCGCCAACGGGGGCGAGCCCCGTTACCGGCTGACGAACGACCGCGACACGGGCGTCGGCGGCCGCACGGACCGGACCGCCCCGACGACGCCCGTGACCGTCCTCGTCGAAGGGGACGGACGCCCCCCTCGCGAGTTCCGGTTCGAGGTGGCGTCTCACCCGAAGCTCCTCCCGGTCCTCGCGGGGCTGGCGGCGGACGCCTCTCTCACCGCGGCCGACCCGACGCCGCGAGAGAGGCTCCTCTCCTTCCGGATCACCCTCGACACGGACGCGGGAGAGGTCTCCTACGAAGACGTCGCAACGGGGAACCGGGCGAAGGAGGCCGCGGTCCTCTCGACCGTCGCGCTCGCGGCCGCGGTCGTCGACAACGACCTCGGGGACCCCGGCCTCAGGGCCGTGCGACTGAAGTTCGGCAGCTCGCCGGAGGAGAAACGGCTCAGGCTGCTCGACGCCGCTCCGGCGACGCGAAAGGTGGCCCCCGGGGAGACCCTGGCGGTCGCCCTCCGCGTGGAAGACCGGCGGGGGGAGGAGAAGGTCCGCGTCGTTCACCTCCGGGTCCCTTCCGGAACGCCCGAGGGCCGGGCGGTCCTCGTCGTCGCCGACGGGAGCAGCGCCACGGCCCTGCGCCAGCAGATCGACCCTTCCGAGCCGCGGACTCTCCGGGATTTCGCGACGTTCCTCTCCCGGATCGTTCCCGGAAACCGCCTCCTCGCGGGGATCCTCGTCGCCACGCGCGGCGCCGCCACGCGCTCCGCGACTCTCGAGGAGCTCCCTCCGACGGCCCTCGCCCTTCTCGCCGGGGCCCGCGAGCCGGGCGAGACGGGGATCGGAGACGTCGAGTCCCGTCTCGTGGCCGAGGAGATCGTCACCTTTGACCGCCCCGTGTCGGGCACCGTCCGGATCGACGTCGAGGTCGAGCGGCTGCGCCCGAGAGGAACCCGATGAGCCAGACCTCCCTTCGTCCCGCCGCCGCGGTCCTCGCGCTCGCGGCCTTCGTGGCCCCGGCCTTCCCCGCGCAAGCCGCCGGGACTCGCCTCGCGACGACCGCCTCCGCCCGGGAGTTCCTCGCAGGGGAGCTGGACGGAACGACGATCACGTCGGACGGCCGACTCACGCTCGGGCCGGTCTTCACACCCGGCGCGTGGCCCGAGGAAGCGGCCGGAGCCGTCGTGTTCGGCGCTGTCGCGGACGGCGCGGGGCGAATCTACGTCGCGACCGGAGGAGGCCTCGGGCGGCTCTTCGTCGCCGACCTCGACGGGTCGGTCCGGGTCCTCTTCGAGGCCGAATCCCCGAACGTGACCGCGGTCGCGGTCGGCCCGAAGGGTGAGATCGTCTGCGGGACCTCGCCGGGCGGGCAGCTCTGGCTCGTGGACCCGAAGGCGAAGGACGGCAAGGCCGGTTCCCTCCTCGGCGAGACGAAGGAGGCCGCGATCTGGGCGCTCGCGTTCGGCCCCGACGGGACGCTCTACGCGGGCACCGGGACGAAGGGACGGATCTGGAGGGTCGGCAGGGACGGCCAGGCCGCGCTTCACGCCGAGGTCGAGGACACGCACGTCCGCTCGCTCCTCGTCGCGGGCGACGGCACGGTCGTCGCCGGGACGTCCGACCACGGGCTCGTGGTCGCCGTCGGCGCGGACGGGAAGGTCCGGACTCTCCACGACTTCACGCGCCCCGAGGTGACGGCGCTGGCCGCCGCCGCGGAGGGGGCGGTCCTCGCCGTGGCGACGTCCGTCGCGGTGCCGTCGCTCTCCCAGCAGCGAAGCGAGCCGAAACGTCCGGCCGGCGCGGCCGGGGCCTCCACGGCGGCTCCGGCTCAGGACCCGGTTCCCGAAGGGAGCGTCTCCGTGACGACGACGGTGTCGACGGCCCGGCCCGTGGCGCCCGCGCCCGCAGCTCGCGAGGGAAACGCCGAGGTCGTCCTCATCGCCGCCGACGGCTTCGTCGAGCCCGCCTGGATTCTCCCGGAGGAGACCGTCTACGGGGCCCGCTGGGACGAGTCGCGCAGGGCGCTCCTTCTCGCCACAGGGCCTCGCGGCCGTGTCTACGGCCTCGAAGGCAGGAGGCTCCGCCTCGAGGTCCAGGTCAGCCAGAAGCAGGTCGTTTCGACCCCCGCCGTCCCGGGAGGCTTCGCGGTCGTTTCCGCGACCGCCCCGGGAGTCTTTCGCCCCGCGCCGAAGGGGGCGGGCGGCAGGGGGAGCTTCCTCGCGGCACCGAAGGACGCGGGACGGCTGGCCCGGTTCGGGGCGGTCCGGTTCGAAGGGACGGTCCCTAAGGGCGCGTCGGTGACCCTCTCGGTGAGGACGGGGAACAGCGAGACGCCGGACCGCACCTGGTCCGAGTGGGTGCCGGCCGGCGGGGGCGCTCCGCAGCCCGCGCGCTTCTTCCAGTGGAAGGCCGAGCTCACGGCGAGCCCGTCGGGAGAGGCGCCCGTCGTGGAACGCGTGGAGCTGTCGTGGGCGGAGAGGAACGCCCGCCCCATCGTCGAGAACGTGACGGTCCTCGAGCCGGGTGCGGTCTACGCGAGGCCGGGGTCGCCGCCGGGGACGGCGGTTCTTTCCGTGACGAACCCCGACGAGAACGGCGCCTTCGCGGGTCTCGAGCCGGCGAGGGAGGGGGGCGAGGCGACGGGGAAGAAGCTCTTCCGAAAGGGCTACCGGACGGTGACCTGGAAGGGGACCGACCCGAACGGCGACTCCCTCC
>CALMDF010000560.1 GCA_937864895.1 uncultured Holophagales bacterium
TTCGGCCGGCACGCGGTCGCCGTGACGCAGGACGGGAGCGACCTCGACAAGATCGCCCGGCGGCAGAAGTGGCTCGCCCGCTTCCCGATGTGGGACTGGGTCGGGGGGCGAACCTCGCAGCTCTCGGCCGTCGGCCTCCTCCCCGCCGCCCTCCAGGGGATCGACGTCGACGGCCTCCTCGAGGGGGCTCGCGCCTGCGACGCGGCGACGCGGGTCCCCGACGTCGCGAGGAACCCCGCCGCCCTCCTCGCCCTCGCCTGGTACCGCGAGACGGGCGGGCGCGGCCAGAAGGACATGGTCGTCCTCCCCTACAAGGACCGCCTCATCCTCCTCTCCCGCTACCTGCAGCAGCTCGTCATGGAGTCGCTCGGCAAGGAGAAGGACCTCTCGGGGAACACCGTCCACCAGGGGATCGCCGTCTACGGCAACAAGGGGTCGACCGACCAGCACGCCTTCGTCCAGCAGCTGCGCGAAGGGGTCCCGAACTTCTTCGTCACGTTCATCGAGGTCCTCCGCGACCGCCGCGACGGCCTCCCCTCGCTCTCCGTCGAGGAGGACGTCACCGCCGGCGACTACCTCCACGGCTTCCTCCTCGGGACGCGCGAGGCGCTCACGGAGAAGGGGCGCGGCTCGGTGACGATCACGGTCGACGACGTCTCGGCCCGCTCCCTCGGCGCGCTCGTCGCGCTTTTCGAGCGGACCGTCGGCCTCTACGCCCTCCTCGTCGGCGTGAACGCCTACCACCAGCCGGGCGTGGAGGCGGGCAAGAAGGCCGCCTCGGCCGTCCTCGACGTCCAGCGCGCGCTCCTCGCCGCTCTGCGGGCGGAGTCGGGGCTCTTCCGGACGGCCGAGGAGTGGGCGAAGAAGGCGAACGCCGGGGCCGAGACCGCGTGGAAGGTGCTCGAGCACCTCGCGGCGAACCCCGACCACGGCGTGAAGCGCCGCCCCGGCGCCGACCCGTTCTCCTCGACCTACGGGGTGGGCTGAGCCGGGAGGCTCACCCCTTCTTCAGCGTCTTCAGGAGGCCGTCGAAGGCCGGGGCGGCCGCCTGGACCGTCTTCTTCGGGCCGACCATCTTGAAGAAGACGGGGCCCTGCGGCCCCTCGGCGATCCCCCCGCGGAGGGCCCAGCCCGGCTTCGGCGTCATCGCCCCGCCCGGCATCCCGGAGGAGTAGGTCCCCTCGGTCGTGACGATCGTGACCGCGATGGCCCCGACCTTCATCGGGATCGGCTTGCCCGGCCCGGCGCTCCCCTTCTCGGGCTTGAACTGCGCGATCCAGCGGTCGACGTTCGCCTGGGTCGAGCCCCCCTGCCCCGTGCCGAAGAAGAAGACCGCCACCTCGCCCCCCTCGGCGTCGCCGGCGGCAGCGGGGACCTTGTAGGTGACGACCCTCATCGAGGAGGCGGAGGGCGCCACGCTCCACGCCTTCGGCGGCGTCCAGGCGAGCCCGCCCGCCGCGTTCGCGCCGGCGGCGGGCGCGTGCGAGGAAACCATCTGGAAGAGAACCAGCGAGGTCGCGAGGAACGTGCTCATGGCGCGGGACTCTAGCAGCCGCCGCGGGGAAACCGAACGGCCCGCCGGAGCCCCGGCCCGGGAGGGCTCAGCTCAGGCCGGAACCGGTCCGCTCGCGGAGGATCTCCATCGCCTTCGTCCCCATGTCGCGGCGGAAGTGCTTCCCGTCGAAACGGATCTTCTCCGCTCCGCGAACCGCGAGGGCGAGGGCGCCGGAGAGGCCGCGCGCGCGGGCCGCGACGACGAGGACGCGGCCTCCGGCCGTGACGAGCTTCCCGTCGGCCGACTTCGCCGTCCCTGCGTGGAAGACGAAGACCCCGTCCTCCGCGGTCGCATCCTCGATACCCTCGATCGGCTTGCCGCGCTCGAACGGCCCGGGGTACCCCTCGGCGGAGAGGACGACGGCGGCTCCCGCCTCCTTCTTCCAGGCCGGCTTGGCTCCCTCCTCGAACTTCCCACGCGCCGAGCCGAGGAGGTAGGGAAGGAGGTCGTCCTCCATCCGGATGAGCATGCACTGCGTCTCGGGGTCCCCGAACCGGACGTTGTACTCGAGGACGTAGGGCTTCATCCCGTTCTCGAGCATCAGGCCGACGTAGAGGACGCCCCGGAAGGGCCGGCCCTCCTCGGCCATTCCGCGGAGGGTCGGGTTGACGATGTCGATCAAAATCTCCCGCGCGGTCGCCGCGTCGACGAAGACCGAGGGGCTGTGCCCCCCCATCCCGCCCGTGTTCGGCCCGCGGTCGCCGTCGAAGACCCGCTTGTAGTCCTTCGCGGTCGCGAGCGGGAGGGCCCGCTCGCCGTCGCAGAGGACCATGAAGCTGACCTCGTCGCCGCTGATGCAGCGTTCGATCAGGACGCGGTCTCCCGCGCTCCCGAAGACCCTCTCGCCGAAGAAGAGCTTGAGGGCCTTGTCGCGGTCCGCCTCGTCGCGGACGATGACGACCCCCTTGCCGGCCGCCAGGCCGTCCGCCTTGAAGACACACGGCAGGCCGAGCGTCTTCACCGCGTTCTCCGCTTCCGCCCGGGTCGTGCAGACCTCGGCCTCGGGCGTGGGGATGTCGTACTTCCTCATGAAGGCCTTCGAGAAGACCTTCGAGCCTTCCAGCTCGGCGGCGAGCTTGTTCGGGCCGAAGGCGAGGAGCCGCCGCTTGGAGAGCTCGTCGACGAGGCCGAGCGTGAGCGGGAGCTCCGGCCCCACCACGGTCAGGTCGACCTTCATCTTCTCGGCGAAGTCGGCCAGCTCCACGATGTCGGTCACGCCGATCGGGAGACAGGTGGCGAGCTGCGCAATCCCGGGGTTGCCGGGTGCACAGTAGATCTCCTTGACGTCCGGCGACTGGGCAAGCTTCCAGACGATGGCGTGCTCCCGACCCCCGGAGCCGACGACGAGGACTCTCATTGACGCGCGAGTCTAAACCAGCCCATGGTCTGGTGAATCGGGCGATTGCCGGCACCCGGACCGCCGTCCCGGGCCCGCTTGACGCACCGATTTCCGCTCCCGTAGGCTCCGGCCGGCTCTTTGAGTCCGGGTTTCATCACGAGCGGCGGAGGGACGGGCCCTGCGATGCCGCGGCAACCGGTTCCTCCCTGGCGGGCGCTCTCGGCGTCGGGCGGGTGGTGCGGCAGGTGCCAATTCCCGCTCCGGCGCGGCCGGAGAGAGATGAAATCGAGGCCGAACGGAAGCGAATCGCACGAAACGCCCCTTCGTCCTCGGAGGGGTTTTTTCATGAAGCACGACATCCGCGACCGCCTGAAGACCGAGGTCCTTCTCGCCGACGGGGCGATGGGGACGCTCCTCGTCTCCCGCGGCGCCGCCCCCGAGAGCCCGCGCGCGCCTCTTTCCGTCGCCCAGCCCGAGCTCGTTCGGGAGGTTTACGACGACTACGTCGAGGCGGGGGCGCAGGTCCTCACGACGAACACCTGGGACGCGAACCGGGTCAAGCTCGCCAAGTTCGACTGGGCCGATTCCTTCGAGAAGATCAACCGGGCCTCCGTGAGGCTCGCGCACGAGGCCGCGGCGGGCGAGTACGTCCTCGTCGCCGGCGACGTCGGTCCCCTCGGCCAGCTCGTCAAGCCCTACGGGCCGCTCACGAAGGCGATGGTCCGCGAGCTCTTCTCCGAGCAGATCCGGATCCTCCTCGAGGAGAAGGTCGACCTCCTCCTCTTCGAGACCTTTTCCTCGACGCTCGAGGCGATCGAGGCGATCCGGGCGGCCCGCGACCTCTCGAAGGAAATCCCGATCCTCGCCTCGATGACCTTCCTCTCCGACGGCAAGACGACGTTCGGGACGGAGGTCGCCGGGGCGTTCGCCCGGCTCGAGGAGGCCGGGGCCGACATCGTCGGGCTCAACTGCACGATCGGCCCGCAGGAGACGCTCGAGGTCTTCCAGAAGGTCGTGTCCCAGGTCGGCGTCCCCGTCGCCGTGATGCCGAACGCCGGTTATCCGTGGAACGTCTCGGGCCGCACCGTCTACCCCGCCACCCCCGACTACTTCCGCGAGGTGGCCCGCGACTTCGTGAAGGCCGGCGCCGCGATCGTCGGCGGCTGCTGCGGCACGACCCCCGCCCACATCGCCGCCATGGCACGGGAGGTCGTCGGGAAGAAGCGCACAGAGGTCGCGCGCGTCGCCCGGGCCGTCGTCACGGCCCCCGCCGCTCCCGCGCCGGAGGCGGCCCTCGAGACCTCCCCGCTGAAGAGGAAGCTGGCCGACCCGAGGTCGCTCGTCGTCACGGTCGAGATCGAGCCATCGAAGGGGACCGACACCTCCGCCGCCCTCGACGGCGCC
>CALMDF010000561.1 GCA_937864895.1 uncultured Holophagales bacterium
GCCGCCTCCGCCCGGGGCGCGAAAGGCGAGCGCTTCGAGACCGACCTGTGGGTCCACAACCCCGCTCCCGCCGAGCGGATGTTCACGCTCCGCCTCTGGCGGGACGGCCGCGCGACGACGCCCGTCGTCCTGCGCGTGGGCCCGAAGCAGACCCGGCACCTTCCCGACGTCCTCCTGAGCGGGCTCGGCCAGCGCGACGTTGCAGGCGCCGTGCAGCTCTCGTTCGACCCGAGGGGCGGGCCGATGCACTTCTCGGCCCGGGTCGTGACCGTGAACCCGGAGAGCCCGGGGAACGGGTCCCTTCTTCCCGTTCTCCGTCGCGACGAGGCGCGCACGAGCGCCCTCTTCCACGGCATCTCGGGCGCCAGCCACGACCTCGCGGGCGCCTTCCGGGTCAACGCCGGCGCCTTCAACCCGCACGACGCCCCGGTCGAGGCCGTCTTCTGGCTCTACGACGGGGACGGCACCGACCTCGGCACGTTCACCCGCACCCTCGCGCCCGGAGCCTGGCTCCAGGTGAACGACGTCTTCCGCGAAGTGGGTGCCGAGGGTGTCGCGACCGAGGGGGCGACGCTCGCCTTTCGCGCGCACCTCCCCGTCTTCCCCTTCGTCGTCGCCGTCGACGACCGCTCGGGCGACGGCACGTTCATCGCGGCCCGGGACTTCCCGGTCCTGCCCTGAGGCGTGGCGGCCGGCGGGAAGTCCGACCCTCCCGCCGGCCCTCTCCCGTCAGCGCGGGCCTCGATCGGCGACGACACCGGCCACGAGGAGCCCGAGGCCGCAGGCGTCGAGGATCGAGAAGCCGACGCCCGCGATCGCGTAGACCGCGGCGATCCCGCCGGGACTCTCGGCGAGCCTCGGGGCGAGCGTGTAGAAGAACGCGCCCGCGAGCCCCGACAGGAGAGAGACGGCGAGGCCCGCCGCCGCGAGGTTCGAAGCCTTCGGGTGGCTCGACTTCCTGCCGAGGACGACGACGAGCCCGACGACGATTACCACGAGCACAGGCAGCTGGCGCGCGACCGAAGAGAAGAACGCCAGGAGGGGCGATCCGCTTCCGTACATGGATCGAACGGTAGCAGAACGGCGGGGGCCTCAGGGAAGCGGCCGGTCCCGGCTCTTCCCCGTTGACAGCCCGGGCCTGCCGCCCGATCTTGGCCGCGGGAGCCATCACATGACCGACGCCTCCGGCCGCCCCCCGGCACGCCTCCTCGAGATCCTCGGCGCGAAGATCGCCGCCGAGACCGGCGTCGACCCGCTTCTCGCGCGCGACCTCGCCGTCTCCGCCCTCGCGTCGCCCTCCGTCGACGAGGACGAACCGATCGCCCTCCTCGACGCGGAGGGCCGCGAGGTCGCCCGCATCCCGTTCGCCCTCGTCGAAGAGGCCTTCGACGACCTGGACGACGAGCAGGACGAACCAGGCTGAACGAAAGCTGGGGTCAGGTTTGCAATCGTGTATTGTTTTCAACAATACACGATTGCAAACCTGACCCCAGTCGCGTGACCCCAGTCACGGGCGGGAGGAGGGGGGGGGCCGGCGGCCCGGCCCCCCGGGCGGCTCAGTAGGCCTGCAGGTACTCGTCGACCTCCCACGGGTGGACGCGGGAAATGTAGGTGCCCCACTCGGCCCTCTTGGCCTGGACGAAGTGCTCGTGGATGTGCTCGCCCATCGCGTTCTTCACGACGTCGTCCTTCTCGAGGCAGTCGAGCGCGTCGGAGAGGTTCGCGGGGAGCTGCTCGATCTTCCGGCGCTTCTTCTCGCGCTCGGACATCTCGAAGATGTTCTCGTTCACCGGCTCGCCCGCCTCGATCTTGTTCTTGATGCCGTCGAGGCCCGCGGCGAGCATCACGGCGAAGGCGAGGTAGGGGTTGCAGGCGGGGTCCGGCATCCGGACCTCGCAGCGCGTCCCCATGCCGCGCCGCGCGGGGATTCGGATCATCGGCGAGCGGTTGCGCTCCGACCAGGCGACGTTGATCGGGGCCTCGTAGCCGGGCACGAGGCGCTTGTAGGAGTTGACGAGCGGGTTCGTGACGGCGGCGATCGCCTTCGCGTGCTTCAGGACGCCGCCGATGTAGTACATCGCGATCTTCGAGAGCTGGAACGGCGCCTTCGGGTCGAAGAAGGCGTTCTTCACGCCCGCGCCGCTCCCGGTCATGAGCGACTGGTGGACGTGCATCCCCGAGCCGTTCACCCCGAAGATCGGCTTCGGCATGAAGGTCGCGTGGAGCCCGTGGTCCATCGCGACCTTCTTGACGATGAGCTTGAAGGTCGTGACGTTGTCGGCCGTGGCCACTGCATCGCCGTACTTGAAGTCGATCTCATGCTGGCCGGGGGCGACCTCGTGGTGGGCCGCTTCGACCTCGAAGCCCATCGCCTCGAGAGCGACGACGATGTCGCGCCGGGCGTCCTCGCCGCGGTCGACCGGGGTCAGGTCGAAGTAGCCGCCCGAGTCGTGCGTGTCGACGACGGGGTCGCCGGCGGCGTCGCGCCGGAAGAGGAAGAACTCCGCCTCGGGGCCGGTCATCAGGCTGTAGCCGAGCTCCTTCGCCTTCTCCTTCTGCCGCTTCAGCGTCTGGCGGGGGCAGCCGGCGAACGGCTTGCCGTCGGG
>CALMDF010000562.1 GCA_937864895.1 uncultured Holophagales bacterium
ACGACGACCCTCTCCGCGAAGGACGTCCCCTTCAACCCCGACCCGTACAGCCCGCCGAAGAACTTCCCGGCCGGCTCGTCGGCGATCTCCGTCGACGCCGTCGACCCGGACTTTAAGTTCCCGCAGGTCTGGCGCGCCACCCTCGGCTACGACGCCGAACTCCCGTGGGGACTCCGCGGCAGCCTCGAGGGGATGTACACGGAGACCATCGAGGACGTCTACTACACGAACGAGAACAAGGTCGAGACCGGGGACCTCTCCTTCGACGGCCGCCCGACCTACAAGAACTTCAGCAGCGCCTTCCGTGACGTCCCCTACCTGACGAACACGAGCCTTGGCAAGCAGACGAACCTCACCGTCCAGCTCAACAAGCGGTTCGACTTCGGTCTCTACTTCAACGGCTCCTACACCTACACCGACGCTCAGGCGGCGTTCGAGGGGACCTCGAGCCGGGCGATCTCGAACTGGCAGTTCCACACGACCCGCGGCAGCATCACCGAGCCGGAGCTCTCCCGCTCGTTCTGGGAGATCCAGGACCGCTTCAACTTCGTCGTCTCCCAGACCTTCCGGACCGGCCCCGTCGCCCACAACATCGGGCTCTTCTACAGCGTCCAGTCGGGCACGCCCTACTCGGTCCTCATGGCCGGCGACCCGAACAAGGACGGCTACTCGACCAACGACCTCCTCTACGTCCCGAACAGCTTCAACGACATCGTCGCCGTCGGATTCACCGCCGCCGACTGGGAAAACTTCCTCTCGATCAACGGCCTCGGCGAGTACCAGGGCCAGATCATCAAGAAGAACACGAGCTTCACCCCCTGGAACCGGACGCTCGACTTCCACTACGACTTCGAGATTCCGATCAGCTTCGTCCAGGCGCGGATCGAGTTCGACATCATGAACGTGATCAACCTGATCGACAGCGACAAGGGCACCATCTACTACGTCTCGAACCAGACGACGACGCCGATCACCTATTCCGGGATCGACGCGGCGACGGGCAAGCCGAAGTACACGGCGTCGGCCTCCACCCTCAACCGGACTCCGTGGAGCATCAATGACCTCCGCTCGCGCTGGCAGCTCCGCCTCGGCGCGAGGCTCTCCTTCTGATCGTACCGACATAGCTCGGAAGAACGGGGGGCATCCGCCCCCCGTTCTCTTTTCCGCCGCCGCTGGCGAACGAGGCGCGGTCCCGCGGGCCCGGAGCCGGGGCTGGGGCCGGATTGGCTACGGCGCCTGGCGCTCGAAGAGGCCGCGCAGCGACGCCTCGTACGCGGAGACCGCGGCGTTCCCTTCCGCCGGGGCCCAGGCCGGCAGGTCGCTCTCGACCGGGGAGACGTACGGTCCCTGCTTGACCTCGAAGAAGACCGTTCCTCCTCGAGCGAGACGAAGGTGTGGACCGCCCCCGCGGGGAAGTCCGCGCCGAAGGCCCCGGCCGGGTCGGCCCGGAGGAGCTTCGTCGCCGAGACGCGCCCCTCTCCGTCGAAGAGAACGAGCCCCAGGGCTCCTTTCACGACGACGATCGTCTCGTCCCTGGGAGGGTCGAGTTGCCGATGCGGCCTCACGCAGGAGCCGGGCTCGATCGCGTTCAGCAGCCGGTGGACATGGTCGTCCATCGCGTGCAGATTCGCGTTCGCGCGGCGCCGCGGACGGCGTCGGGCCTCGGCCGTGAGCGCCTCGAGCACACCCCCGTCCAGGAGCCTCACGGCGCCGCTGGCCTCGCGGAAGGTCACCGGGCCTTCTCCCCTTCCCACTTCGCGATCGTCTCCTCGAGTCCCTTCACGTAGCCCTCCGGCGCCTTCCCCCTCGAGAGATCCCGCGCCCGCTTCATCTCGACGATGGCCTCGGCAGTCTTCCCGCCGTCGTGGAGGTAGTTCGCGAGGAGCTCGCGGTTCCAGAAGCTCTCCCGTGCGGCGATGGAGCGGTCCAGCCAGGCGCGCCCCTCGTCGAGGCGCTCGTTCCTCTGCCTCGCCCACTTCGCCGCCTGCAGCAGCGTGTCGTGGTCGTCGGGCTTCTCCTTCAGCGCGGCGTCCACCTGGGCCCAGACGATGGAGGGGACGTCGAACTCGACCGGGAAGGAGAAGGAGAGCTTCTCCCAGGCCCAGGATACCCGGACGGAGCCCGGCTCGACGGGCTCCATGCCGAACGTCATCCGCTCGACGTGCGGCACCGCCGCCGGGAGGACGTCGAACCTGAGGACGTCTTCCCTCGGGTCGTGGAAGTAGGCGCCCCACTGCTTCGCCTTGCGGTTCAGGACGAGGACCCAGCGCTCCTTCCCCGGGACGGCGAAGAGGGCGTACGTCCCGGCGGGAACGTCCTGTCCCGCCACCTTCGCCGGGTGACTGAGCTCGATCGTCGTGGCCTCGTTGGCGCCGAGGCGCCAGGTCTCGCCCCAGGGGACGAGAGCCCCCCAGACGGCCCGCCCCCGCACGGCCGGGCGGTGATACGAGACCGTGACCCGGGAGGTCCCGATCTCCTGGGAGACCGTCGCGGCCGGGCTCGCCCACGGGAGTCGCGGCTGGGCCGCGGCCGGAGCGGTAAGGAGGGCGATCGCGGCGACGGAGAGAGACGGAAGGACGGGAGCTCTCATGGGGAACCTCCTTCGGGGATCAGGCGCCGTGCCTCTTCCGCGGGGCCGCGGCCACGCTCCTGGCGCGGAGGAGCGGCAGGGGCCGGGCGGGGTCCTTCACGGCCTTCACCTTGGCCGCCCAGCTCGTCCCGCGGGAGAAGTCGGAGTCGGAGATGTAGTGGACGTCGAGGAATCCCTTCGTCCTCGCTCCCGAGCGCAGGGCGTTCGCCTCGCCGAGGCCGAGGCTCCACCCTTCGAGCCAGGTCCGGAGGGCGTCGCGGCGCACCGGGTCGTCGTCGGCGTGAACGACCAGGTCGAGGTCGCTCGTCGGGTCGGCCTTGCCCTCCGTCGAGGATCCGACGAGCCACATTCCCTTGAGGCCGAAGCGTTCCGGGTCGGCCTCCGCCGCGATCCGCTCCGCGACGGCGATACGCCAGCGCCGCTGGTCGTCGGCGGCCGCGGGCCGGCCGAAACCTCCGGTCGAACGGAGCCCCTCGGCCGCGGCTTCGGCGGCCGACCGCGGCGGCGCGAGGTAGGCGAGGGCCCGCTCGAGATCGGCGTTCATCACGACTCGAAGGACGAGCCCGCCGGTCGCGGCCGGGACGTCGATGACCCTCACGGTGCCGGCCAGGTGGGCGAAATCGGGCGCCAGCGCCGCCAGGGAGTTCGGCGAATCGAGGAGGAACCGTTCGTTGAAGGCCACCCCCGCGTCGTCCGGGAAGAGCGGGAGGTAGCGGATCTGGGCCTCCACGAGGTCCTGGAAGAAGTGCGTGCCGAAGGAGAGGTCCGGGACGTAGCTCCCCTTCCGCCGCGCGATCTCCACGAGGACCGAGGAGTTGTTGATCTCGGAGTACGTCACGGAGACGCCGAGCTTGATGTCGCCGCGGCTCCCCCAGCGGCCGGGGCCCATCAGGATGAACCGGTGCCGCGGGAGGAGCTTGTTGAGCCGCCCGACGGCGTGACCGACCTCCCGGAGGGTGTCGAGATCGGGGATGGCGGCGTAGGCCTCGGGGTCGACGTAGACGACGTGCGTCAGGTCGGGGACCCTGCCGTTCGAGACGAACCGGCTCGCCGAGAAGACGACGCGCTCGGGGGGCACGCCCGTCGGGATCGGCTCGCCCTGGCTCTCGTCGGAGAAGCTCTGCGGCCGGCACTGGAGGAGGTAGAGGTCCTTGCCGTCGGAGGCGAACTCGAGGTCGACCGGGCCGCCGAGCTTCTCCTGGAGGAGCCTCAGGAGCGCCCGCATCCGAGGAACGAACGGTGTCGACGTCACGAGGCCCTCGAACGTGACGACCAGGTTGCGCGCCTGCTCCTCGTAGTCGACCATCATCGGGCGGTGGAGGGCCCCGTCCTCGAGGACGGAGACGACCTGCTCGATGCCGGGGAGCGAGCCGCCGGTCTCGCGGAACAGGGTCGCGAGCTCGACCGTCTCGAACTGCCTCGTCTCGAGGTTGATGACGTCCACCTTCCGCGGGGCGTACCGGACGACGGCCTCGGCCGTGACGTTCGCGCGGAGGCCCGGCTGGCCCGGCGCGAGGAGGACCGGGTAGTCGTCGCCGATCCGGTCGACGGCGCGCGTGCCGAGGCCCGGGACGAGGCGGATGAGCCCGTCGTCGCGCCGGATGCGGGGCGACCAGCGGAACTCGTTGTTCGAGAAGGCGACGCCGGCGAAGGTCGGGAGGAAGTACCTCCCCACCTTCGAGCCGACGACCTCCTGGATCATGATCCCCATCTCCTCGTGGACGTCGAGGAGGCCGCGCTCGGCGCGGTACTCGATCGGGTCGGGGCCGAAGATCGACGCGTAGACCTCGGCGATGGCGTCCATGAGGGCCGCGAGGCGGTCCTTCTTCGGGCCCTGGTTGGCGAGGAACAGGCTCTTGTACTTGCCGGAGAAGGAGGCGCCCACGCGGTCCTCGAGGAGGCTCGAGCTCCGGACGATGATCGGCCGCTCGCCGAAGTCGTCCAGGGCGACGGAGAGCCCCTTGACGATCTCGGGCGAGAACTGGCTGTTCTTGAAGACCTGGATGATGTGCGGGTACTCGCGGCGGACCTGGTCGATCTCGAGGTACTTGCGGTCGACGATGTCCTCGAGGTTGTTGTAGGCGATGAAGTCGACGACGCCGTCCGAGGTGACGTACCACGTCTTCGGGATCCGGATGTCCCTGAGCGTCTCGGCGTACTCCTCGGACCTGCGGACGATCTGGACGGCCAGGAAGAGGCCGCTGCTCTTGCCGCCGACCTTCCCGTGGCTCGCGGGCGGGCAGATGATCCGGCGCGTCAGCTCCTGGAAATCGGAGACCTCGATGAAGTTCTTCGCCACGCCAACGAACTGGATCTGGTCGGTGAGGAACCGCCGGACGAGCGCGGCCCGGAGGTCGAACTGGATCGACCGCGAGAGCTCGCGGTCGTTGAGCGCCGCGTGGCGGAAGCGCGTGAGCGCCTGCGCGAGCTCGGGGAGCGACGTCCCCTGGTTCTCGAGGGCCTCGATGAGGAAGCCGGAGCGGCTGTCCTTGATCCAGCGCTGGATGCTGTTGCGGATCTCGGCCGGCCCGACGTTCCGCGCCGCGATGCCGAAGACCTCCTCGGAGACCTTGAGGAGGTCGTCGAGGCTCCGGCGCGCCATGGGCCTGTTCTCGTCGGTCGGCTCTTCGGGGCTCGCGGGCCCCGCCCAGCTCCCCGTGAACCGCGGGAGGAGACGCTGCGCCTCCTCGACGCCGCTCATGCAGAGGTAGTTCAGCATCCGGCGGGCGATCGTCACGTAGCCCGGCCGGTCGATCTGGCGGAGGAAGTCGACGACGACCCACCAGTCTCCCGCGTCGGGAGGGAGCGGCAGGCCGCTCTTCTCGGAGCGGTGGAGCGAGGAGGCGAGGTCGCGCTGGAGGAGGAGCTGGCCGAGCAGCTCGGCGACGGTGTCGATGAGGCGGCGCTCCTCCTTCAGGAACGGCCCCTCGTCGGCGGGCGGGAAGGCGGTGCTGTAGCCCACCTCGATCCGTCCG
>CALMDF010000563.1 GCA_937864895.1 uncultured Holophagales bacterium
CGGCAAGGGCTCCGCGGCCAGCCTCGACGACGAAGCCTGGGAGTCCTTCTCCCGCCAGTTCGTCAACGACGCCGATCAGACCCCGAAGTCCTGAACCTCCGCCTTCCCGTTTCGAGGCCCCGGCCGCCGAAAGGCGTCCGGGGCCCTTCGGTTTCCGGGGGGACCGCCGGGGGGGTGTCTCCTCCGCGCATACAGCCGATCGCCGTTCGCGAGGGGGCGCGTCCGCCCGGTGGAAAAATGCGGCTCGTCGGTCGCCGTCCTGGCGTTCACCGCTCCCGCGGTCGCCCAGGAGCCCACGCCGAACATCGCCACCGGCAAGGTCCCGCAGCCGTCCGTCCCGGAGGTCTTCACGCTCCAGGGGGAGTTCGTCCGGGTGGCTTACGACGACGAGTGCTACGTCACCCTCGGCTACCGTACCGCGAACTCGTCCGTCGACGAGGTCGGCCTGGCCGACGTCCTCGGCAGGGTCGATTGCCGGGGTCGCGGGCCGGCGCCCACGACCCCGTTCCCAGCCCCCCCCGTTTCCGGCTGCGACGTAGTATCATTTCCCGGAGTTCCATATCGCGAGGGAGGACCCGGGATGAGGATCAGCAAGAAGCTTGCTCTGTTCTGTGCAACCGCGCTTCTTTCCTTCTCGGCGCTCGCAGAGCGCCCCGAGAAGGTGGACGGTGCCTACTACGTGGCCTTTCGGGACGGAGTGACGACGCGCAACCAGGCGCTTCTGCGATCCCACGGGGCCGCCACCCGCGAAGAGTGGCCCGAGCTGAAGGTCATCGAGATCGGCCTCAGGAACCCGGTGGCGCTCCAGGCCATCGCGAACAACCCGAACGTCGAGTACGTCGAGGAAGTTCCGATGCGCTACCGGATGGACCTCGCGAGCCAGCAGGCGACGCCGTCCCTGGCCAACGGCCTCTACGGCCTCCTCACGACGAAGGCGACGAACGCCCACGCGGGCGGCTTCACGGGCGCGGGCATCAAGGTCGGCGTCGCCGACACGCAGCTCGACGTCTCTCACGTCGACATCGCCGGGAACCTCCTCGGCAGCACGAACTGCGTGAGCAGGAACCCGTGCACCGGGAGCGGCTGGCAGAACGACGGGGAGACCCACGCCACGCACGTCGCCGGGACGATCCTCGGCGTCAGCAACGGGGCCGGCGTCTACGGCGTCGCCCCCGCGGCGAAGCTCCTCCACGCGCGCGTCCTCGGGCCGACGGGCGGCACGACTTCCGACATCATGCGCGGCGTCACCTGGCTGAAGGACCAGGGGGCGAAGATCGTCAACCTCTCGCTCGGCGGCGGCGTCAAGTCCCGGACCGAGGAGACGTTCTACAAGAACCTCCGGAGCGCCGGCGTCCTCGTCGTCGCCGCGACCGGCAACGACGGCCGGACGACCGTGTCCTACCCCGCGGCCTACACGGTCAACGTGGCCGTCGGCGCCGTCGACGTGAACAACGCCCACGCGAGCTTCTCGAACAGCGGCAAGGCGATCGACGTCTCCGCCCCGGGCGTCATGGTCCTCTCTTCCGTTCCCAACGGGACCGGCTCCGAGGCCTCCGTCTCGACGACCTCCGAGTACCGCGCCTTCGGGATGGAGTTCGCGCCCAAGACGGGCGGCGTGACCGACAACCTCGTCGACTGCGGGATCGGCAACGCGGGCGAGTGCGGCGGGGCCGCCCCCGGGTTCGTCGCCCTCGTCCAGCGCGGGACCCTCTCGTTCGCCGACAAGGTCACGAACGTTAAGAACCAGGGCGCCGTCGCCGCGGTCGTCTACAACAACGTCGCGGGCGAGTACTCCGGAACGCTCGGCGCCGAAGGAAACTGGATCCCCGCGGTCGCCGTCTCCGACGCCGCCGGCGCGGCCCTGAAGGGACAGCTGGGAGCGAACGCCACGGTCGTGGACAAGGTCAGCAACTGGGACCACTACGACGGGACGTCGATGGCGACCCCGCACACCGCGGGCGTCGTGGCGCTCATCTGGGCCACGCAGCCGACCCTCTCGGCGAACAACGTCGAGAGCATCCTGAAGTCGACCTGCACCGACCTCGGCGCGGGCGGTTTCGACACGATCTACGGCTACGGCCTCGTCAACGCGAAGGCGGCGCTCCAGAGCCTCGGCTACACGGTCCCCTGAGGCCCGGCGCCTCCCTCACGATCCGGAAGGGCCTGCTCCCGCAGGCCCTTTTCGTTTCCGGGCCCTGCGCCGGGCGTGGTTCTATCCTTGGACGTCCATGACTCCCGAGCCGCTCCCTCCCGCCTCTCCCGCGGAGCTCGCCCCGCAGGGCGTCGTCCTCCGCTTCCTCGAGAGCACCGGCCGCCCCTCCGAGGCGCGCCTCTACCTCGACCTCTTCCGCGCGCATCCCCGGGAGCAGTTCGCGGCCATCGCGATCGACGCGAACGTCATGGCGAACGCGGCGGACGCCGTCGTCCAGGACCTGCGGTTCCTCTCCGCCCTCGACCTCTTCCCGGCCGTCGTCCTCGGGATCTTCCAGCCGGCCGAGGCCGTGGCCCACGCCCGCTCGCTCCGCCGCCACCTCGAGGCCGAGGGGGTCCACGTGGAGGTGCTCCGGGCGAGGCGGCGCAACCTCGCCGCCCGCGTCACCGCCTGCGCCCGCAGCGGCGCCGTGCCCGTCGTCGTCTTCGAGCCGGCGGGGGACGACGAGGCCGGGGACCGGCTCGTCCGCCTCGGCGCGCTCCTCGGCGAGCTACAGTCCCGGAAGCTCCTCTTCCTCCACCGCCCCGGCGGGCTGCGCCAGGGAGGCGTCCTCGTCCCGATCGTGAACCTGACGACCGACGTCCCCGCCCTCCTCTCGAGCGGGGAGCTCTCGCGGAAGGAAGTCCTGATCCTCGACTCCGCGCGCCGGCTCTGCGAAGAGGAGGCGCCCCCGTCCTTCACCGTCGCCGTGACCTCTCCCCTGAACGTCCTCCGGGAGCTCTTCACGGTGAAGGGCGCCGGGACCCTTCTCCGCCGGGGCGCGCGCATCTCCCGCCACGGGGGTTGGGACGGGGTCGACCTGCAGCGCCTCCGGGAGCTCCTGACGTCGAGCTTCGGCCGTCCTCCGGCCGACGAGTTCTTCTCGAGGACGCCCAGGCGCGTCTACCTCGAGGAGGGCTACCGGGGCTGCGTCATCCTCTCGGACGCACCCCTCGGCGCCTACCTCACGAAGTTCGCGGTCTCGGCGGAGGCGCAGGGGGAGGGAATCGCGCGTG
The DNA here is from genome assembly GCA_937864895.1 of uncultured Holophagales bacterium. Classification (GTDB taxonomy): domain Bacteria; phylum Acidobacteriota; class Thermoanaerobaculia; order UBA5066; family UBA5066; genus UBA5066. Next base: position 3,208 of record CALMDF010000563.1, read on the forward strand.
ACCTCTGGGAGGCGCTCGTGGCCGAGACCCCCGTCGTCTTCTGGCGCGCGCGGCGGGCGAACCCGATCAGCGAGTGGTACGCCAAGCTCTGCGACGGCCTCGTACGCCTTCCGGAGTGGACGGTCTACTGGAAGGGCGTCCCCCCGACCTCGATTCCCGCCGCGATCGACTGGGCGGTGAGCCAGCCGGTGGACATCCCCCGCGGCGACGAGTAGCCGCCCTCACGCCCAGGTCGCGGTGTCGCCCGGCCTGGAGACCGCCGGGCCGCGATAGGTGAGGCGGACCGCGCCGATCTCGAGCTCGTCCCCGTCCGCCAGGGGCGTCGGCCCCGCGAGCCGCGTCTCGCCGCGCCACGTCCCGTTCTTGCTCCCCAGGTCCTCGAGGACGGCGCGGTCGCCCTCGACCTCGATCCTCGCGTGCTCGCGGGAAACCGACGGGTGCGCCATCACGATGGCAGCGGGGGGCTCGCGCCCGATCAGGTTCGACCCCTCGGCGAGGCGCACTTCGGCGCCGCCCCAGGCGAGGGCGTGCCGCTCTGCCGACGGTGTCGCCGGCACGACCTCGTGGACGGTCCCCTGGAAGGCGTACCCGTAGCCGAAGACCGTGCGGATGTAGGCAGGGGACCGCGCGTCCTCCCCGAGCGCCTTGCGCAGGTCCTTCACGAGAGCGCTCAGGCTCCCCTCGTTCACGAACGTGTCGGGCCAGACCGCCTCGAGGATCTCGGCCTTCGACAGTGCTTTCGGCCGGCAGGCGAGGAGGAGCTCGAGGAGACGGAAGGCCCGGGGCTCGAGGTGGACCGGGTGCGGCCCGCGCAGGACGAGACGCCGCGCCGGGTCGAACGTGACGTCGCCGAACCGGAGCACCGGCTCGTCCTTCAGACGAACGTCAGAAGTCCGCAGGGACATGGGAGCACCCCCGCCCGAGATTGGAGGTCGGACGAACCCGAGCGCCTGACCACGAAGAGAGGAGGTTTCCATGTTCCGCCGCTGCCCGTCCGCACTCCTCCCCGCTTCTCTCTGCCTCCTTTTCGCGAGCGCCGCCGGCGCCGTCGAGCCCGCCGACCGGGCCTCGGTCGACCCGTCCTTCGGCCCCCGCATCGCGGAGGCCGTAGCCGACACGGTGGCGCGCCTCGACACGACGCCGTGCGCGCTCGTCCTTGCGGACTTCGTCGACAGCCGCACCGGGGCAACGCTGGCCGAGAACCTCGCCGCGACGGGGCGGACGGCCTCCGAGCACGTGGAGTCGCTCGTCTTCCGCGGCGCGCCGGGTCTTCGGCCCATGGCGAACCGGCACGTCTTCGCCTTCACCGTCCCCACGAGCCGAGTCGTTCTCCTCTGCCGCGAGGACCTCCTCCGGATCCAGAACCAGCGGCGGCTGCTGACCGCGCTCGTCCTCCACGAAGTCCTTCACACGCTCGGCCTGAGAAAGGACCGGCCCTCCTCCGTCGCGATCACGGAGCGGGTGCTCGCGCGATGCTTCTGAGCACGTCCGGCGAGGAATCGCCCCGTCCCGTCGCATCGAGGGGAATCGTAGGCCGGTGAGCCTGCCCGGAAGCCGTCGAGTTCTCCGGCACCTCTGTCCGAGTGGCGCCGCCCCGAACGGTTCGGCCGGTCCCGGCCCGCCGCGATCGGCCTAGAATTCCCGCAGAGCCGTCATGGACAGGTTGTCGCACTACGAGCTCGTGGAGCGGCTCGGCGAGGGCGGCATGGGCGTCGTCTACAAGGCGCGGGACGTTCGCCTGGGCCGGTTCGTCGCGCTGAAGGTCCTCGAGCCCGGGAAGGCCTCCGATCCCGAGCGGCGGCAGCGCTTCGTGAACGAGGCGCGGGCCGCCTCCGCCCTCGACCACCCGAACGTCCTCACCGTCCACGAGATCGGGTGCGAGGACGGCGTCGACTTCATCGTCACCGAGTACCTCCCGGGGAAGACGCTCGCGCAGCTCATCCCGCGACAGGGGCTCCCGCCCCGCGAGGCCCTCCGCTGGGCCGTGTCGATCGCCGACGCCCTCTCGGCGACCCACGCCGCCGGCATCGTCCACCGCGACCTCAAGCCCGCCAACGTCATGGTCACCGACTCGGGGCTCGTGAAGATCCTCGACTTCGGCCTCGCCCGGTTCGTCGATCCCGCGCCGGTGACGGAGGAAGACGAGACGCAGACGATCCTCACGAAGGAGGGTGCCGTCCTCGGCACCTGTGCCTACATGTCCCCGGAGCAGGCGCAGGGGCGCGAGGTCGACCCTCGCTCGGACATCTTCTCCTTCGGGGCACTCCTCTACGAGATGGTGCCCGGCAAGAAGGCCTTCGCCCGCAAGTCGGCGTCCGCCACGATCGCCGCCGTCCTGCGCGACGAGCCGGAGCCGGCCGCCAGCGTCTCCGGCGCCGTCCCGCCCGAGCTGGACCGTGTCATCCACCGCTGCCTTCGCAAGAACCCTGCGAAGCGGTTCCAGTCGATGGCCGACCTGAGGGTCGCGCTCGAGGAGCTTCGCGAGGAGTCGGCAACGGACGGGGCGCGACGGGTTCGCCCGCGACGGCGGCGCCTCGCATTCGCCGCCGCCGCCGCCGTCTTCCTCGTAGCCGCCGCCGCCGGAGCCTGGGCCATTCGCTCCCGAGCGGGCCTCTCCGAGCCGTCGAAGCCCGTCCCCCTCACGAGCTTCGGCGGTGAAATCGGCTTCCCCTCGCTCTCCCCCGACGGGAACCACGTCGCCTTCTCCTGGACCGGGGAGGCCGGCGACAACGCAGACATCTACCTGAAGCTCGTCGGCCCCGGTGACCCGGTACGCCTGACGACGGACCCGGCGGCAGAGGGTGCGCCCGCCTTCTCTCCTGACGGACGGCAGATCGCGTTCGTCCGCTCCCTCGCGCCCGGGCGGAGCCAGCTCGTCGTGATCCCCGCCCTCGGAGGAACCGAGCGGGTCGTGACGGAGGCCCTGCTGGTGAGGGGGAGCCCGGCGTGGTCCCTCGACGGACGTTACGTCGCCCTGGCGGAGGGCGCGCCATACCAAGAGGCGTCGAGCCTCTACCGGGTCTCGCTGGCGACCGGCGAGCGGACCCGCCTGACGCCTCCGCAGCCCGAGTTCCGGGTCGGGGACGCCTTTCCCGCTCTCTCGCCTGACGGGCGGCTCCTGTCTTTCTCGCGCCACACGTCGGTCACGCGGGGCGAGCTCTGGCTCCTGCCCGTCACAGAGGAGCTCCTCTCCGATGGCGATCCGCGCCCGCTGACCTCCGTGGGGCGCGACACGAGCGGGCACGCGTGGCTGCCGGACAGCCGACGCCTCGTCTTCACCCTCGACCGGGGGTGGGGCGGAAGCGCGGCGCAATGCCTCATGGTCGTTCCCGTCACCGACGGCCGCCGCGTTCGAAGACTGCTCGGCACCGAGGAGGGAGAGAGTCCCACCTGCTCGCGCCGTGGGAACCTCGTCTTCCTTCGTCAGACGAGGGACGAGAACGTCTGGCGGCTTCCGCTCGCGGGAGGACGGCCCGGTCAGGCCGCGCCACTCGTCGTCTCCACGCGCAGGGACTGCGATCCTCACTTCTCGCCCGACGGGAAGGCGATCACCTTCAACTCGGACCGTTCCGGAACGCGCCAGGTCTGGCTCTCCGACGCGGGCGGCAGTCGTCCCCGGCAGCTGACCTTCTTCGATGCGGGGAACACGTCCGGCGCCTGTTTCTCGCCGGACGGCCGCAGGATCGCCCTGCTCTCGGACGCGAGCGGGAACATGGACCTCTACCTCACGACGCCGGAGGGAAAGGAGCCCGTCCGCCTCACGCCGAGCAACCGGCATGAGACGGCCGCGTCCTGGTCGCGAGACGGCGCGTGGCTCTACTTCGGCTCCAACCTCGAGGACGGCTTGCAGGTCTGGAAGATGCGCCCCGAGCCGGGCTCGCCGGCCCTGCGCGTCACGCGCGACGGCGGCTACGCCCCCATCGAGTCGGCCGACGGGAAGACGCTCTTCTACGCCCGGGCCGGTCCGGTGTGGTCGCTCCGGAAGGTCCCGACGGCCGGCGGCGAGGAGACGCAGGTCCTGCCGCACCTCGTGAACTGGGGCGCCTTCGACGTCACGGCGACCGCGATCTACTACGTCACGGTGACCGACCGGAAGGGCCAGCTCCGCCGGCTCCGCCTCGCCGACGGGGCCGACGAGCTCCTCCTCGTCCTCGAGAAGCCCTACACCTTCGGCGTCGCGGCCGCGCCCGACGACAGCGCAGTTCTCTGGGCGCAGCTCGACCACAGCGCCAGCGAGCTGATGCTCATGGAGAAGCTGGAATAGCGCGAGGCCGGCGCGCCGGGCCGGGCCGGAAGAGCGCCCCGGTCAGCCCGCGGGCGGGGAAGCCGGATCGTCACGGTCGGCTACGGGGTCGACGGATCGCCTCCGGCGCCCTCCGCCTCCAGCCCCCGGCCCAGCCTCACCGTCTCGCGGCAGAAGACCACGAGGTCCTCGTCGCGCGTCCGGTGGTTCGTGATGCACGCGCGGAGGGCGTACCGCCCTCGGACCGTCGCGTAGGAGGGCGCCGCGACGCCCCCCTCGTGGAGGCGGAGGAGGAGCTCGCGGTTCAGCGCGTCCAGCGCCACCTCGTCCGCGAGGCCTCCCCGGTAGCGGAAACAGACGATGTTCAGCGAGACCGGCGCGAGGAGCTCCAGCGCCGGCTCGGCCTTCACGAGCGCCTCGAGAAGCCGGGCCTGCTCGACGTTCCGGAGGACGATCCGTCCGAACCGCGCCGCGCCGTGCTCCTTCAGGGCCATCCACGCCTTCAGGGCCCGGAACCCCCGCGAAAGCTCGACGCCGTAGTCGCTGAACCAGAGCTCTCCCCCGCCGATCCCGCGGGGCGTGTGCTCGAGGTAGTCCGGCGTCAGGGAGAAGGCGCGGCGGTGGAGGTCCGGGTCCTTCACGAGGGCGCAGCCGATCTCGTAGGGCAGGGACATCCACTTGTGCAGGTCGAACGCGAGCGAGTCCGCGCGCTCCATCCCCTTCAGGCGCGGCCTGAGCTCCGGCGCGAGCGCCGCGAGCGCCCCGAAAGCGCCGTCGACGTGGAACCAGAGGCCCTCCGCCGCGCAGAGGTCCGCCAGGCCGTCCAGCGGGTCGAGGGCGCCCGTCGAGACCGTCCCCGCGCACCCGACGACGAGGAACGGCTCGTGTCCCGCGGCCCGATCTGCGGCAATGGCGGAACCGAGCGCCGCGAGGTCGATCGTGTCGTCGGCGAGGACCGGGAGCTCGCGGAGAGCCTTCCGGCCGAGCCCGAGGAGCTCCATCGCCTTCGGCACCGAGCTGTGGACCTCGCGCGAGGCGTAGGCGACGAGGCGCCGCCTCCCCGGGTCGACGCCCTCGCTCCTGAGATCGTACCCGGCCCGCGAGTTGCGGGCGACCGTCATCCCGACGAGGTTCGCCATCGAACCGCCGCTCACGAGGAGCCCCGAGGCCGCCGCGGGGAACCCGAGCATCTCCTTGCACCAGTCGATCACCTGGCGCTCGACCAGGGCGCCGGACTGGGCGCCGCCCCCCTGGTTCAGGTTCATCCCCGCGGCGAGCATCTCGGCGAACATCGCTCCCGGGGTTCCCGTCCCCATCACCCATCCCCAGAATCTCGGGTGGATGTTCCCCGTCGGGTACGGGAGGACCTTCTCCCGGAAGGCCTCGTAGACCTCCGGGGCGGCGCTCGGTGTCGTCGGGAGCGGCTCGCGGAAGGAGGCGGCGACGTCATCCGGCACGGGCCGCCAGACGGGCCTCTCCCGGACGGTCCGCAGGTACTCGAGCATGTCGTCCACCATCCGGTGGCCGAGCGCCCGGTACTCCTCCCAGTCGGCCGGGTCCAGCGTCTCGTCGATCGGCTCGGGTCTTTCCATGGCGGGCCTCCGCGACGATTCTCGCGACGACGTCTCTTTTTCGCCACGGCAATCGGCCGCTCCCTTCGTTTCCTCGTCTCCGCCGCCAGGGGGTCCGCAACAGCGCAATTCGGCAAGGCATCCGGGGTTCAGGTCCCGTCGGACCACGGGTGCGAGAATGGACACCCGTGGCGGTCGGCCCATCCGGCGGCGGAACCGTCGGACGCGACGTGCCCAAGGCGCCGGCCACAACGAAGGAGGAACTCTCGTCATGAAGCGGACCACCCCGATCGCACTTCTTTCCCTGCTCGCCCTCGCGGCGTGCCTCGCGCCCGCCCTCGCGGTCGCCCAGCAGGCGCCGACGTCCCTCTCGGACGTGAAGATGCCCGTGGCGACGGTGCCCCAGATCTTCTCTCTCCAGGGAGAGTTCGTCCGGGTCGCCTACAACAACGAGGGCTTCGTCACCATCGGCTACCGCGTCGCGAACGGCTCGGTCGGCGAGGAATGGCTGATGCTCGACGCGGGCTTCACGGTTCGCGACGGCGTGAAGGCCTACGACCTGAAGCGCGAGGCGATCTCGCTGAAGACGCCCGACGGCAAGCTGCTCCCGCTCGCCACCCAGAAGGAGTACGCCAGCGCCGGCTACCTCCCCGCCCTCAACAAGAGGGCCCAGGTCACGCGCGACAAGATCAACTACTTCCCCCCCGAGGTGAACAAGGCCTGCGCCCTGCTCTTCTTCTCGGACCTCGGCAAGCCCAAGGCTCCCCCGTCCTTCGACCAGGTCGACCTGACCGACAACCGGGCCTGCGTCGGCCGCCTCTTCTTCAAGGTCCCGGGCGGGATCCAGACCGGGCAGCACTGGCTCGTCACCAAATTCGCGACGAGCGAGGTCCAGGTCCCCTTCCGGATCCTCACGAAGGAAGAGGAGAAGTTCCTCCGCAAGAACTGGGACGACCTGCAGAAGGCGCTCGAGGAGGGCGTGGTCGACTAGGCTCCCCGGCTCGCGCTCCCCGGGACGGCGGTCAGCCGGCGCGGCCGACCGTCGTCCCCGGGTAGTAGTGCGCGAGGATCTCGCGGTAGCCCTTCCCCGCCGACGCCATCACCGCCGCCCCGATCTGGCAGAGGCCGACCCCGTGCCCCCAGCCGGCGCCGGTGAGGACGAAGCGGCCGGACACGTCGCGGTCGACGACGAAGGCCGAGCTGTAGAGGTGCGAGCGGGAGAGCGCCCGGCGGATCTCGAGCTCCTTGCCGACGACGAGCTTCCCCCGCTCGCCCGTGATCCGCAGGCGGACGATCCGTCCGGACGGGCCGCGCGAGAGGGGCTCGAGCGCGAGGATCGGCCCGAGGTCGGCGCCCAGCCTGGAGCGGACGAGCTCCCCCAGCTCCTCCGGCCCGTACTCGACCTTCCAGCGGAAGAAGTCCCGCGTCTCCTGGTCGAAGCCGGGGAGGATCCGCGAGAGGAGCCCGGCGTCGGCCGCGTTGCACCAGGCGGCGGGACTCGAGCGGATGAAGGCCTCGAGGTCCGAGGGCACCGGCCCTGTCAGGCCGTCGGGGAAGGAGACGAGGTAGGGGATCTCCTGGTCGTCCCAGGCGGAGTCGTACCGCTCGGTGAGTCCCCCGCAGCACTTCGAGTAGCGGGCGTCGCAGATTCCCCCGCCGAAGCGGAGCATCTCGCCCGCGGACGCGGCGACGGCCTCGGCGACGGAGGGCGAGACGGCCTTCGTGATTCCCTGGTAGCGCTGGCAGTGGTCGTCGGCGCAGACCTCGAAGTCGGGATGCGCCTCGCGGCCGTACCAGCGGCGGATCTCCCCGGGCGCGTCCGGGCCGCTCGGGACGATCCCGGCCGCGGCCGGGCCCTTGAGCCAGCTCCGGGAGATGACGGCGTGGGCCTTCAGGAGCTCGACGGGGCACGTCGCGCTCATCTCCGAGGAGATGACGCTTTCGACGTAGTCCTCGAGCGGGAGCTCGTTCACGACCGTCAGGCCCGCGGGACGCTGGAGGACGCGGAGGGAGCCGCGGAAGACCTGCCGCTCCGTCCGCTCCCAGTGGGAGCCGATGCCCGCCGT
>CALMDF010000564.1 GCA_937864895.1 uncultured Holophagales bacterium
CGCCGGGGTGATGATGCTGTCCCCGTAGAGGAGGGCGGCGCCGAAGAGGCCGAGGGCGACCAGGGCTACCTGCCGCGAGGAGCCGGCGCCCACGGGAGGCCGGAGGAGAGCCATCAGCGCGAGGATTCCTCCTTCTCCCCGGTTGTCGGCGCGAAGGACGATGGCGAGGTACTTGATCGAGATCGTCAGGACGAGGGCCCAGAAGATGAGGGAGAGGATGCCGAGGACGTTCTCCGGCGTCGGCGGTATGGGGTGGTGCCCGGTGAAGCACTCACGAAGGGCGTAGAGGGGGCTCGTCCCGATGTCCCCGAAGACGATGCCGAGCGCGCCGAGCGTCAGGACGGCCAGGTACTTTCCCTTCGGGGGCGCCGAGTGGGGCGTCCTCTCGGTCCCCGGCGGGACGGCGGCGACGGCCCCGGAGGGCCAAGCTGGTGGAGGGTGGCTGCCGGAAGGGCCTTCGGATCCTGGCATCACGGAAGGGGGAGTCTAGAACAGTCCCGCCGCCGGGGTGGCCGCAGAATAGGAGACGTGAGACGCGGGTTCATTGCCGGCCTCGCCGCGGCCCTGCTCGCGCTCCAGACTGCGGCGTCCGGGGCGCAGGAGCCCTCGCGAGAGGGGAGCGTCCAGGCGAAGGCCTCGGTCGCGAAGGTCCTCGTCGACGCTCACGTGCTCGCCCCCGGGGGCGGGGTCCTCCTCGGCCTCACCCCGGACGACTTTCTTCTCCGCGTCGGCGGCGAGGAGGTGAGGGTGGAGGAGGTGGAGTTCATCCCCGCTGACCGGTCCGAGCTGCCGCCGAAGGCGCCGGGCGACGTCGTCGAGCCGGGCACCCCCGAGTTCCCCGAAGGCCGCCTCATCGTCCTTTTCTTCCAGGCCGACTTCGGCCGGTACCGGACGAAGGGGCTCATGAGGATGGCGAACGAGATGGTCCTCTTCCTGGACCGGCTCCTCCCGACGGACCGCGTCGCCGTCCTCTCGTACGACTCTCACCTGAAGCTGAGGCTCGACTTCACGAACGACCGCGCGGCGATCCACCGCGCTCTCTTCGACACGCTCAAGATCGGTGGCGCCCCCGAGCCGGCGCCGTCGAGCCCCTTCCCCTCGCTCGGCGTCCACTTCGACGTCGACGCGGCGCGCAAGGCCCACAACGTCGAGCGCGGGCTCCTCGTGACGGCGAAGGCCCTGCAGAAGATCCCGGGCGGGAAAACGATGCTGTTCCTCGGCTGGGGGCTCCGGGTCGACCGCGTGCCGACGGACTGGAAGTGGCACGCGCTGGCGGTGAGCGCGCTCCAGGAAGCTCGCGTGAACGTCTTCACGCTCGACGTCTCCGACGCCGACTGGCACACGCTCGAGACGGAGCTGATGCACCTGGCCGACACGACGGGGGGGACCTACGCCAAGACCCACGTCTTCTCGGCGCAGGCCCTCGACCTCGCCTTCCGGGCCATCGAGGGGCGGTACGTCATCGTCTTCGCGCGGCCCGACCGGCCCCCCGGCCGCCACGCGATCGAGCTGACGCTCCGGACGAAAAAGGGGCGGGTCCTCGCCCGCCCCTTCTACGACGACCCGTAGGCCGAAAGACGTGGCCTAGGAGGCCGCGGCCGCGTCCTTCGCTTCCTGCTTCTCGACCCAGCGGTTGAAGAGCCACATGGAGACGGCCGAGACGAAGCCGATGGCCATGAGGAGGAGCCAGCCGCGCGTCGCCGCGGCCCGGTTCAGCTCGAGGAGCCCGTCGGGCCTCGTCGTCGCGCCCGCCGCCATGACGTCGTTGAAGATCCAGGCGCCGACCGGGCCCCCGGTGAGCGAGCCGATGGCGAGGGGGAGGTTGGCGTAACCGAGGAAGAGGCCTTCCTGGCCCTTCGGCGCGAGGGCGCCGATGTACTCGTACATGCGCGGCGAGGTGTAGAGCTCGCCGAAGGCGATGAGGCCGACCGTCAGGATGATGAAGATGGAGGCGATGGGGAGGAGGTCGGCCATCGGGGCGCGCAGGCCGCCGTCCGAGTAGAGCGGGTAGAGGTTGATGCCCATCGACACGCCGATGATCACGCAGCCGACGATCATCGACTTCACCGGCTTCATCTTCCCGAAGAAGCTCGTGACGAGGAGCTGGAAGACGACGATGACGAACGGGTTCGCGGCGGTGTAGAGGTCCATCGCCGGGCTCGTCTCGACGACGCGCTTCACGTAGAGCGGCATGACGTTGTAGACCTGGTTGTAGAGGAAGAAGAAGCCGCTGATGACGACGAGGAAGAGGGCGAAGCGCTTGTTCTTCAGGACCAGGACCATGTCGAGGAGGATCCGGCCGGGGGTCCGCTTCGGCTTCGCGGGGGCGTCCGCGGCGACGGCGGGCTCCTTGTAGAAGACGAGGACGACGAAGAAGGCGACGATCGAGGCCGCCGTGGCCACGCCGAAGATGTAGGAAAGGGCGGGGCTCCCGGCGGCCATTTCGGGCGCCGGGCGGAGGCGAAGGGCCCAGGCGATGCCGAGCGCGGCGCCGGTGATGATGGAGAACGCGCCGAAGGTCGTTTTCGCGATCGTCCCGGGCTTGTCGCGGTGAAGGACGTTCCAGCGGACGAGGAGAGTGAGGAGCGCGGCCGCGATGCCGCAGACGGCGACGACGCCCAGGATGAGGGCGACGTCGGGGCGGGTCCTGACGACGAACGCGGTGCCGCGGCCGAACAGGGACCCGATGTTGATGATCATGTAGAAGATCGCGAACCCGAGCGTCGCGAGGGCGCCCGAGGTCTTCTGCACGGTCCCCGAGATGCAGGGCTTGATGACCGATCCGCCAATGCCGATGAGGAGGATGCCGGCGACGATCGTGCCGACGAGGCCCGTCGAGGCGGTGAACTCCTTCCCGACGACCGTCGCGAGCTTCGCCCCGCCGAACCAGACGGGCGAGCCCATGAGCATGTAGCCCGCCGCGAGGAGGACGAAGGCGAAGAGGAGCGACTTCCGGAACCCGACCTGGTCGGCGATGGTGCCGGAGAGGATCGGGAGGAAGTAGACGAGCGTCCAGAGGACGCTGTTGAGGTTCGATGGCCAGTACTCCCCGAGCCCCAGCTGGCCGAGGTAGATGACGACGAAGCTCGCCATCGAGTAGTAGGCGGCCCGCTCGAAGAGCTCGGTGACGTTTGCGGTCCAGAAGACGGCCGGGAACTTGTGCTGCTGCGCTTCGGTCATCACGGCCGGAGATTGTAGAGGGGGAGCGTCCTTCTCGGCTCCCTTACACTCCCGCGGATGGGCGCTTCGGGGCGGCTTGCTCTCTTTCTCGGGCTCGTCCTCTCGGTCTGGACGGTCTTCCACGTCTACGCGTTCCAGCGGGCGTTCTCGATTCCCGCGCTCGCACGGGCCGTTCCCTTTCCGGGCCGCGTCGCCCTCTTCGCGCTCCTGTGGCTTTCCTACCCGGTCGGACGGGTCCTCGCGAGGTCGGCGACCGGCGCGCTCGCGCGGGCGGTGGAGATGTCCGGCGCGGTGTGGATGGGGGGCCTCTTCCTCGCCGTCGCCTCGTTCCTCGCGGCCGACGTCGTGACGGGATTCGGCCGGCTCTGGCCGAGAGGGGCCGTCCCCGCGCGCTCCACGGCGCTCGCCGCGGCCCTCGTCCTCTCGATCGTCGCCGTCGTCCAGGCGGCGCGCGGGCCGAGGGTGGTCCGGCACGAGGTGAGGGTGGCTTCCCTTCCGGGCGGACGCGCGGAGCTGAGGATCGTCCAGCTCTCCGACCTGCACCTCGGGACGCTCCTCGGCGAGCGGTGGCTCGAAAGGCGGGTGTCGGAGGTGAACGCCCTCTCGCCCGACGTCGTCGTCGTGACGGGCGACCTCGTCGACGCCGAGGTGGGCCCGGTCGCGCCCCTCGCTCCGGCCCTCCGGAGACTCTCCGCGCCAATGGGCGTCTACGGCGTGACGGGAAACCACGAGTTCTACGCGGGGCTCGAGAGGAGCCTCGGCGTGTACGAGGCCGGC
>CALMDF010000565.1 GCA_937864895.1 uncultured Holophagales bacterium
GACGCCGGACGCTCCGGCCGGGAAGGCCGCCCCGCCGCCGCCCCCTCCCGACGTCGAGCTGGAGGCGGCCCTGGCGGAGCTCTCCCGCCGGGCCGCGTCGCTCGACGGCGACCCGCGCCCCTTCTACTCGGACCTGACCCACGCGGCGAAGCGCTTCCTCGAGCGCCACCTCGAGCAGCCTGTCCTCGAGTGGACGACGTTCGAGACGGTCCGCCGCCTCAGGGAAGCGGGCGCGGAGCCCCCGAGGGAGGTCGCGCTCGCGGAGCTCCTCATGGGCGCCGACAGGGTCAAGTTCGGCCGGGCCGGCTCGACGCGCGAAGAGGCGTCGCGGGCGCTCGAGGGGGCTCGCCACCTCCTGGCCTGGGGCCGGGTCCGGATCGCCGCGCGCGCGGCCGCCGAGAAGGCGGCCGAGAAAGCGGCCGGAAAGGGCCCGGGCAAGGCTCCGGTCGCCGCGGCGGGGGGAAGCCGGTGAGCGCCCTCGCCTCCCTCTTCCCGCCCGGGCTCACGTTCCGGGACCCCCTCTTCCTCCTTCTCCTCCTCGTCGTGCCGGTGGCGATCGCGTTCCGGATCGCGCGGGAGAGGAAGGGCGCCGAGGCCCTCGTCGTCCCGACCCTCGGTTTCGTCGCCCACGTCAGGCCGCGCTGGCGCGTCCGGTTCCGCCACGTCCCCTTCACCCTCGCCTGCCTCGGTTTCGCCGGGCTCGTCGTGGCGCTCGCCAGGCCGCGGGTCGGCCTCGAGCGGACCGAGTCCTGGACCGAGGGGGTCGACATCGTCGTCGCCCTCGACGCCTCGGGCTCGATGGCCGCGGAGGACTTCAAGCCGAAGAACCGGTTCCACGTCGCCAAGGCCGCGACGCGCACGTTCGTCGAGGGGCGGCCTCAGGACCGTCTCGCCCTCATCGCGTTCGCCGGCCGCTCGCGGACGATCGTCCCCCTGACAACGGACCGGGCGATGCTCCTCGAGCGGCTCTCCGAGCTGAAGCTCGGGGACCAGGGGGACGGCACCGCGATCGGGATGGCGCTCGGGAACTCGCTCGCCAGGCTCAGGGCCTCGAAGGCGAAGTCGAAGGTCGTCGTCCTCGTCACCGACGGCGGGAACAACGCGGGAGAGATCGATCCCGACACCGCGGCGAACGTCGCGAAGGGGCTCGGCATCCGCGTCTACACGGTGGGCGTCGGAACGGCGGGCGGACCGGTCGAGATCCCGGTCCCGGTCCGCGACCCCGAGACCGGCCGCGTCGTCGAGCGCCGGGTGATGGCCGAGGTGGACGTCGACGAGAAGCTCCTCGGCAGGATCGCCCAGACGACGGGCGCCCGTTTCTTCCGGGCGACGGACCCCGCCGGGCTCGCCCAGACCTACGCCGAGATCGACCGGCTCGAGAAGACCGAGGTGAAGACCACGACCTACACGCGCTGGCGCGAGGCCTTCCCGCGGGTCGCCGTCCCCGCGGCGGGCGTCCTCGCGGCGGCCGCTCTCCTCGCGCTCCTCGCCTTCCCGGTGGCGCCCCGATGAAGGAGCTCTTCCTCGCCCCCGCCTGGGCCGGCGCCGCGCTCGGGGGCGCCCTCGTCGCGGTCGCGCTCGCGTGGTTCTCCTCGCGCCGATCGGCCCGGCGGCGCGACGCCCTCGTCGCCCCGGCGCTCGCCGAGAAGGCGGGGCTCCTCGCGCGCGACCGCTGGACCCCCGTCGCGGCGATCCTCGCCGTCATCACGGTCCTCGGCACGGGGCTCGCCCTGGCGCGGCCCCGCTGGGGCCTCGTCACGGAGACCGTCGAGCGCCGGGGGGCCGACGTCGTCGTCGTCCTCGACACCTCGGCCTCGATGCGCGCCGCCGACGTCACGCCGTCCCGGTTCGTCCTCGCGCGCCAGGCGGCGCTCTCGCTGGCAGAGAGGCTCCCCGGCGACCGCCTCGCCCTCGTCGGGTGCGAGGGAGAGGCCCAGGTCCTCGTGCCGCTCACGCTCGACACCGCCGCCGTGGCGCTCTTCCTCGAGGCTCTCGAGCCCGGCATCGGCGCGCTGCCGGGGACCTCGCTCGCCGCCGGACTCGCCGCCGCCGCCGAGCTGATGCCCCCCGGGACCTCGGCCGGAAAGCAGGTCGTCGTCATTTCCGACGGCGAGGACCTCGAAGGGGGCGTCGACGAGGCGATCGCGAAGGCGAAGAGCGAGGGGATCGTCGTCCACGCGGTCTTCGTCGGAGTCCAGGGGCGCGGCGCGCCCGTCCCGGAAGTCGACGTCTCCGGGAGGGCGACCGGCTTCAAGACCGACGAGGGGACGCCCGTCCTCTCCCGGCCCGACCCCGACCTCCTGCGGCGCCTCGCCGCCCGGACGGGAGGGAGCTTCAGCGTCGTCTCTCCCGGGAAGACCGACCTCGACGGCGTCGCCCGCGAGGTCGACAAGGCCGCGCGCAGGCCCCTCTCCGGATCGGTCGGCACGAACCGCAGGGAACGCTTCCAGGTCCCGCTCGGCATCGCCGCCGCCGCCCTCGGCGTTCTCCTCGTCGGCCCGCTCGGGTTCCTCGCGCGCCCCCGGCGGACGGCCCGCCTCCTCGCGCTCGGCGCGGCCCTCGCCGCCGTTCCCGCGGCGGCCCAGCCTGCGGCGTCCCCGGGCTCCACCCCCGCGAACGCCCCGGCGGCGGTGCCTGCGGCGGCGCCCTCGGGCCTGAAGGAGCGGATCCTCTCGCGTCCCCCCTTCACGACGGCCCGCGGAGAGGCCCTCGCGGGGAAGAAGGCCCTCGAGGAGAAGCGCGTCGAGGAAGCCGTCTCGCATTTCACGCGGGAGGCCGCGCTCGCCCCGAAGGACCCCGCGGGCGCCTACAACCTCGGCACCGCCCTCTCCCTGGCGGGCCGCGGGGAAGAGGCCCTGTCCGCCCTGAAGAAGGCGAAGGGGTCGTCCCGCGGGGACCTCGCCGCGGACGCCTCGTTCAACTCGGGGAACGTCCTCCTCTCCGGCCAGCAGTGGGAGGCTGCGGCCGCCGCCTACCGGGACGCCCTCCGGGCCAGGCCCGGCGACGCCGACGCGGCCTTCAACTACGAGCTCGCGCTCCGCCGTCTCGAGCAGCAGAAGCAGAAGCAGCAGCAGAAGCAGCAGGGCGGCCCGCCGCCGCCGAAGAAGGACGACTTCGAGAAGAAGGCCAGGATGAGCCGGGACAAGGCCGAGCAGCTTCTCCAGGCGATCACCCGGAACGACCTCGAGGAGCAGAGGAAGAAGATCGCCGAGCAGAAGAAGCAGCGACGGGCCGGGAGGGACTGGTGACGCGCCGCCTCGCGGGCTTCTCCGGCCTTCTCCTCTCCGCGCTCCTCGCCCTCTTCGCACGCGCCCTGGGCGCCGCGCAGGAGGAGCCCGAGGTCCGGGTGATCGTGGACAACCCGAGGCCGGCCGCCGACGACGTCGTGAGGCTGACCTACGCGTTCAGCGGGCCCGGCGTCGGCGGAAGCCTCCGGGCCCCCGCCCAGCTGCCGCTCAGGAACCTCGTCGTCGTCGGCGGACCGAACACCTCCACGCAGATCAGCTTCATCAACGGACAGCTGTCCCGCCAGGCCAGCCTCACGTATTTCCTCAGGCCCTCCGGGCCGGGCCAGGCCGAGATCGGAGAGACGACGTTCAAGGTCGGGGACAGCGACGTCGTGGCGGGCGCCTACCTCCTCGAGGTGGGGGCCGCGCGCCGGCCGGGCGGGCCGGGACCGGCCTCCGAGGCCTCCCCCGAGGAGGACCCCTTCGGCCGGACGACGGCGAGGCCGGGAACCCGACGGGCCGGGGTGGGGAGAGACCTGCCGGCGGAGGACCTCGTCCTCGCCTTCGTGGCGACGCCGAGCAAGACCTCGTCGTACGTCGGCGAAGAAGTGACCATCACGTACGAGCTCGTGACGCAGTCGGAAGTGCAGGGGATCGAGTACGTCGAGGCGCCCCAGTTCCCCGGGCTCTGGGCCGAGGACCTCGAGCGGCCGGAGCGGCCGCAGGGTCGCCGCGACGCGTGGGAGGGGCGCACCGTCGCCCGCTTCACCCTTCTGAAGAAGGCGGTCTCCGGCCTGCCCCCCGGGACCGTCACGATCCCCCCCGCGAAGATCCGCATCGGCGTCCGGGTGCCGATGGACCCGTTCGGCGACCCGTTCGCGATGCTCCGACCCCGCGTCCTCGAGCGGGAGACGCAGCCGATCAGCCTGAAGATTCTCCCGGTCCCCGGCCGCCCCGACTTCAAGGGGCCCGTCGGACAGTTCGGCGTCACGTCGAGCATCGACCGGAAGACCGTCCCCGCCGGCGAAGCGGTGACCCTGAAGGTGCGGCTCGCCGGGAGCGGCAACCTCAGGACCGCGACCGAGACGCCTCACGTCGCGATCCCGAGCGCGAAGGTCTACCCCCCCTCCGCCCGGACGCTTCCCGCGCGAGGGTCCTCGAAGGGGGGAGCGAGCGCCGAGTGGGACTTCGTCGTCGTCCCGGCCGAGCCGGGGAAGCTCGTCGTCCCCTCCGTTTCGATCGAGGTCTTCGACACGGCCGAGAAGAAGCTCGTCGTGAGGCGCAGCGAACCGATCACCCTCACGGTGGAAGCCGCCGGCCTGGCCGCCCCCGGCACCACCGTGGCCGAGGGCGGAGCCCCGGCCGAACCGTCCGCCCCGGCCGGCGGCTCTGAAGCGACGACGACCCTCCCCGGCGCCCCGCCCCCCCCGACGCCTCTTCCTTCCACCCGCGAGCCCGCGCGGAGGACCGTCGCCCTTCCCCTCTTGGCCCCCCTCGCGATCCCGGGCGTTTCCGTCGCCGCCTCGGGCGCCGCATGGGTCGTGAGGCGGCGCGCCCGCTCCCTCGGCGCCACCGCGGCGCTCCTCCTCCCGGAGCCCGGCGAGACCAAGGAGCGCGCCGCGGCCCGCGTCGAGAGGGCGGTGCGCGAGCACCTCGCGCGGAAGACGGGGTGTTCCGAGACGGCCCCGGTCGCGACCCTGCTCGACGAGCTCGCCGACCGGGGCGTCGCCCCGGCCGTCCGGGAGGAGCTCCGGCAGCTCCTCTCCCAGGTCGACTTCGTGAGGTTCGCCCCCCAGCTCGGGGACTACGGCGACGAAATCGCGCGGCTCCGGGAAAAGGCCCGGGAGGTCCTCGGGCGGGTGCGCGGGGCCCGGCGCGCCTAGAATCCCGTCGTGACCGTCCCCTCCCGGGTCCTTCCGCCCGCGAAGCTCGCTCGATTCATGGAGCGTCACCGCCTCCTCGACGAGACGAGCGGCACGGCGCCCGAGCGGTTCCTCGTCACGCTCGTGAAGAAGGCGCTCGACTTCGTCCCCGCGGAGGCCGCCGTCCTCCTCCTGGACGACCCCGTCGCGAAGGAGGACGACCGCTCCCGGAACGAGCTGACCGTGATCGCCACCGCGGGGGAGTTCCGGGAGTCGGCCGTCGGGGCGAGGGTGAGGCCCGTCGACGGGATCGCGGGGTTCACCTACGCGCGCGGCGAGCGCACGGCGGTCAACGAGATCAAGGGGGCGCGCGCCCTCTCGCGCGAGACCGACGGCGCGTTCCCCTCGACCGTCAGGAACGTCCTGGGCGTGCCCGTCGTCATCGAGGCCCACGTCTGCGGCTCCCTCGTCCTCGTGAACCGGCGGGAGGGCGAGTTCGACACGCGGGACGAACGCCTCATGGAGCTCTTCGGCGACACCCTCTCCCTCGCCCTCCAGAACCTGCTCGACGAACGCCGCGCCCGGGAGGTCGCCCGGCGCGACTCGCTCACCGCCCTCTACAACGACCGCTACTTCCACAAGAAGCTCCAGCAGGAGATCGACC